>NZ_DOPT01000059.1:236574-257967 GCF_003512625.1 Herpetosiphon sp.
GGGGCTAGGGGGTGAGGGCATAGAGTTTATTGCCAACCCAATGAATCATTACAGCTATTTTTGGGTGTGCGTATTAATGTCATGCTAACACGCCTAGGTCCAGAGCTTGCTATACTTAATGTTAGAATTTTCTGTCCATGAGGACAGGGACATTGAACAAGCATCGCCTTGGAGGATACCGATGATCTTCGACCCTTTGTATTTCGTTTTTGCCATCCCTGGTATGTTGTTTGCTTTCTGGGCACAGTGGTATGTCAAATCGACATTTAGCAAATATGCCAATGTGGCCAATATGCACAACATGAATGGCTTTGCGGTGGCTCAACGTTTGATGAACGCTGAAGGCCTAAACTATGTGCGGGTCAATCAAGTTGCTGGCCAGCTAACCGATTTCTACAACCCCGCCGACAAGTCGATCAATATTTCGCAATCGTCGGTCAACCCTTCGGTAGCAGCGATGGCGGTGGTTGCCCATGAATTGGGCCACGCCCTGCAAGACCGCGAAGGCTATGCTATGTTACGTTTGCGTAGCTCAATCGTTGGCATTGCTAATATTGGCAGCAATATCGGTACTTGGCTGGTGATGTTAGGCTTGATGTTTGGTGCTGCTTCACGCAGTGGCGGCATTGGCTTTACCATGGCCTTGATTGGCTTGGTGCTGTTTGCTGGCGCTGTGCTTTTCACCTTGGTAACCTTGCCTGTTGAATTCAACGCTTCAAGCCGCGCCAAAAAAATGCTGATCGCCAATGGCTTGGTTAGCCCCCAAGATCAAGCAGCGGTTTCCAAGGTGTTGAATGCTGCTGCTTGGACCTATGTTGCATCTGCGGCCCAATCGATTTTGACCTTTGCCTACTTTGCATTTCGGGTTTTTGGCGGTCGCCGCGACTAAAAATGCTATACTAGGGCGTAGCAGCGCTTTTCGATTTAGGAGGAATAATTAATGGATGATGATTTGAAACGCCGGATTGTTTATGGTTTGTTGAGCTTGGCCTTAGGAACCTTGGCCACCCGTTTGGCCTTATACCTGACCAACAAAATCTTGGGCGAACCAGAAACCGTCTAAAAATAAACCAAGCGAATTGTGTTGAGAGGCGTAGCTTACGCCTCTCAATTTTTTTAATTCTGCTATTATACCCGCGAGATTGGCTCAAACCATAAGGATGCTGCAATGAATCAAACGCTGGTAAATCGCTATCAGATTTTAGCAACGCTTGGCCAAGGTGGCATGGCGACGGTCTATCGTGCCCGTGATTTGTTGCTCAAGCGCGATGTGGCTTTGAAGCTTTTACGGCCTGAGTTTGCCAATAATCCTAGCTTGAGCCAGCAATTTAGTGCCGAAGCCCAAACCGCCGCCCAATTGAGCCACGCCCATATTGCGCGAATTTTCGATGTTGGCTATGATCCAAGTAGCGGGCCGTTTTTTGTGCAAGAGCTGATCGAAGGCCAAAGCCTTGATCAATTGTTGCCCGTTGCCGCGCCCCAAGCGCTGACATGGACGCGTGAAATTGCCCTAGCCTTAGCCGCGATTCATCAACAAGGCTATGTCCATTGCGATGTAAAGCCCCAAAATATCCGCATCAATGCCGATGGCCATGCCATTTTGCTCGATTTTGGAATTGTGCAAGCGATCGGCACAATCAATGCTGAGCAGGTGTATGGCACGCCCCAATATATCGCACCTGAACGGGCTGAGGGTGGGGCAACCACCGAAGCCAGCGATATTTATGCCTTGGGAATCATGTTGTATGAGCTTTTGACTGGGCGCGTGCCGCTTGATGGCGATTCGGCGTGGGCGATTGTGCAGCGCCATTTGAATGAAGGTGTGCCCGCCTTACGCCAAGCCTTGCCAGGCACCGCCACCGCGATTGAGAATCTGATCAAGCGTGCGACTGAACGAGTGCCAAGCCAGCGTTTTGCTTCAGCTCAAGCCTTTGCTGGCGAGATCGAGAGCATTCAACAAGGCGCAAATTCGGCCACGATTGCCATGCCAGTGCGCCAACGCTCAACTGTTTCGATTCACAACATGGAAACCACGGCGGTGCGTGTGCCGCCTAAAACCGCAGCCTTAGTGCAGGCCAAGCCTCAGCCAACGCCAACCAAAGCCTTGCTTGCCAATCCCAAACCTGTTGCCAAAAAACAAATTGGCCTAACCTTGGCAGCGTTGGTCTTTGTGGTGCTGGTTGCCGTGGCCTTTGCCAAACTCAGTGGCGATACCCAACAACCCGGCGCTAGCGGCAATGCGACGACTGTTGCTCAACCCAGCGCTACGCTTGTGCCAATAGCTGAAGCAACGGCAACAATCGTGGCCGAGGCAATCAGCACCCAAGCTCCAGAACCCACCATCGCCAGCCAACCGCTGCCAAGTATGCCCAATTTTGTCGGGCTAAAACGTGGTGAGGCCGAGCAGCAAGCACGCCAGTTAAAGCTAAAAATTAATTTTATCGAAGAAGCCAACGAACAAGCCAAAGATCGGATTTTAAGCCAAGAGCCAGCTGCTGGCAGCCCAATCGCCGAAAATAGCCAAATTACGTTGGTGATTGCGGTCAAAGAAACGAAAAAGCCCAAAGGTCCAGGCAAAGGCAATGATGACGATGATTAATCAGAACATAGAATATAGAGCATAGAACATAGAGGTGAGCTGGGGATCGAGGACGCAAAATTACTGTTTGATCCACGAAGGGCACAAAGGACACGAAGGCTGTTTTTGCCACAGATTAGCACAGATTATTATGATTACGCTTCAATGCCAATTGCCTGATCCCCTAAACCCCGACTCTCAATCCCTGACCCTTTCAAGGGTAGGTTTTTAACAATCGTTGGGTGGGATGTACCGCCGATTGGCATGCCCTCACCCCCTAGCCCCCTCGCCCGCCGCAGTGGGCGAGGGGGCTAGGGGGTGAGGGAACTTAAAACCTATCCTTGTAAGAGTCCCTGACTCCTATACCGTGTTATACTCTAACGCAGCGCGTCATTCAATCAAGGAGTTGGGCCATGCAACGGACGATTGGTTTATGTCTTGGTGGCGGGGGTGGCAAGGGCAGTGCCCATATTGGCGTGCTCCATGAATTAGAACGGGTTGGCATCCAAGCAAATATGGTGGCTGGAACCAGCATTGGGGCCATTATTGGGGCCGTGGTGGCGGCAGGCTACAATGCGACGACGATTGAGCAGGCTTTTCGTGCCACGCCGTTGCGCCGAATTCTCAGCCTTGATCCAGCAAGTTGGGGCTTGATTGGCTCGGAAAAATTGGCTGGCGTGCTCAGCGAATTATTGGGCGATCAACTGATCGAAGATTTGCCGATACCCTATGCGGCAGTGGCGGTTGATTTGGTGACTGGGCATGAGGTGGTATTGCAACGTGGCTCGTTGGTTGAGGCTGCCTTGGCGAGTGCGGCAGTGCCTGGGGTGTTTCCGCCCCGCCGCATCGAGAAATATATTTTGGCCGATGGTGGCATCCGTAATAATTTGCCAATTGACATCACTCGTCAACTTGGAGCCGAACGGGTGATTGCAGTTAATTTGATTGGTGAATTCGATCAATTTGAGGTAAATAATGCCGCCCAAAGCAGCCTCTTTTCGTGGCGACGCTGGGTTCCGCTCACGCAATTGGCCTTAGCTGAGCGAGCAATTGGGATTATGGTGCATCAAATTACTTTGCAACGTTTGCGCGAAACCCCGCCTGATCTACTCTTCAGCCCCGATGTAAATCGCATGAGTATGGCCGATTTACTGCACCTTGATGATGGAATTCAAGCGGGGATTGCCTGTGTTGCTGATTATTATGAAGAATTGCAACAATGGGCGCTTTGGCAGCGCGGCGAATTTGCCTAAGCTAAAATCGAGTACACTCTAGACCGTCATTGAGCCGACCGATTTGGTCGAAGGAGCATCTATGCGGTTGATTAGTTATTTTCTATTTATTTGTGGCTTAGTTGCCTGTGGTGGCGCAACGGCAACGCCAATTCCAGCAACACAGGTGGTTGCTCAAGTAAGCACGGCAACCCCTGAGCCAACCTTGGTTCAGCCAACCCTTACACCCACGATTCCCCCGACGTTTACGCCACTCCCACGGGTAACCCCAACCGTAGCCGATTTGGGCAATATTCCAGGTAATAGCACAGCTTTTATCGAAATTAAAGGCTTGAAAACCTATACCAATCCCACCCAAGCCTTTTCAATCGACATACCTGACGATTGGCAAATGCGTGATAGCGTTGATGCTGGCAATAATTTGCTCTTTTGGGTTGATCCCGCTGAGCAAGCGTTTATTCAATTGTTAGTGGTTGATGATAGCCAGAATTTAATTGGCGACCAAGCTGAGTTTTTGAACGATTTTATTAGCCAAATTGTCGGGCAATCGTCGGAGTTTAATATCGATCAGCCAGTGTTGCAAGCCGATGGCAACACCTATGTTTCGTATAGTTTTATTGATCAGCAAAGTTTGCTGGCGATGAGTGGCGATGGCTATGTGCGGCGTGATGGCAACTATCTTAGCATCATTCAGATTTTAGTGCCGTTGGAGCAATTTGAGGCCTTGCAACCAGATCTTGTGCGGATTGTTCAGAGCTACAAGATTGATCCTAATCTGCCATTGCAATAATTAACAAAACAGGGATGGCCGCAACCATCCCTGCTTTGGCAACAACTCTAGAAATCGCAACCCATGCGGGTCATTGGCAAATAGACATTGAAATCACCGCCTTGAATTTGCTCGGGGGCAAATACGTGTTGGCGTGGTTCAGGTGGATTTTGCACCCACGCAGTGCGCTGTAAGTTCTGGCGGCTCATCGGCCAAGGCATTAATTCAGGCAAATTGCGGCCTAGGGTTTCCCAAACATAAATATTGCCCGCCCGACTGTGGGCCAAAATTTCGACATAGCAGTTATTATCGATATCGGAGATAGTTGGGGCGGCTTGAATCCCTTTCTGCGAGCCAGCACTGTTATCGCTAGCCGTGCCTTCATTGGGCAAACTCAGTGGAAAGCCCGAATGCAAGGCTCCATTGCGGGCATCGAGGGCATACAACCCGACAATCCCCGCATAAAGTCGGTCGAATGAATACGTACCAAAGACAATATCTAGCTTGCGGTCACCCGTAACATCGGCAATGACGACTTCGCTACCAAATACTTTGCGGGTTGGCGCACCTTGGACTGGTTCCTCAGCATAGAAATACGACCAGATTTGCGTGCCGTTTTCGCGATAGGCGCGAATTGTACCATCATCGAAGGTAACTACAAATTCCTTTTCACCATTGCCATCCAAATCGGCGACAACAATCGGATTATTGGGGGTAAAGTTGACATCCAACGGTGCGCCAGCGCGTTTGGCATCAGTCCAGCCAGGGCGGCGAGTACCATCTGGCTCAGTTACGAAAACCGCACTAGCACTTTGCGGGTCGTAGTTGTTATGCGGATCGCCGTCTGGAGTCCGCACTTTACCTGCTGCAATCACCTCGTAACTGCCATCATTATCTAAATCGGCGATAGCTGGGCCAGAGCGGGTAAACTCAATATAATCGTGAACATTCCAAGTCGTTTGGTTGACATGGGTATAGGTCTGAATTGGCCAGCCTGCATATTGGGTTCCATCGTTTTTATAGCGATAGAAATAGAGTTCATCGCGGCCAACGAAGATCTCCGATTTGCCGTTATTGTCGAGGTCGGCCAAGGCGGGGTGGCCCCAAATGCCCGAGCCTTTATCGGAGCTTTTGGGGTAGCCAGTAACGACATTCCCCGTGTAATACCACGCATGCACATTGGGTGCATAATCAGTATTACTACCCGCCTCATTCGTGGTAGTCGCAATCACCTCAAGTTTGCTATCACCAATAATATCGTCAACAGCGACATGCACCACCTCGGGGAAGTTGCCGTTGGTGATGTAGGCCCATTCCATTTCTTTGGGCCAACCGCTCAAAATGGCTCCATTGCGTTGATAAACAATGACCTTGCCGCGCTGACCAACGCTTGTGCCTTTGCCGCGTGTGCCAACCACAATTTCCAATAAGCCATCTTCGTTAATGTCAGCGACCACCAACGAACCATTGATCCGCGGGGTATTGGCACACGCACCGCCAGTCATCCAGGGAAAGCCAGGCAACAATTGACCATAAATGTTGTAACCCCAAATACAACCAGTTGCATCTGCTGAAAGAATCTCGGGCGAACCATCTTTAAATAGATCAACGACGGTTGGTGATGAAAAATATGAACCATTCGGCTTGGTTGCAGGGAATCCAGCTCGCATGGTGTAGGCATTGGTGGCGGCTGGGCTAGCGGGGCTTGCTGCGTCGAGTGGCTCAGCAGAGGGAGTTTCCAGCGACGTTGCCGAAACAGTGCTCAAGCTAAAAATAACCAGCAAAACAAACATCATCCTTCGAAGAACCATACTAGACACTCCTCTTGACTGCAAACGTGGCAGTTCCATGGAAATAATGGGTTGATCGTGCTATGCTAGCGCTGGATTGACCATAGGCCAACAGTCCTATTCGCCTTTAAAACTTTATTAACAACTATGTATTTTTTAATAATTAGGAACAAACGATGAGTGATTCGATTTTGGCCCAGGCCGCGCCGCCTGCTGATCAGCGGATTTGGTATGGAGCTGAGCCGCTGCAATTTGCTGATTTACGCGTACCGCCAGGAATCGGGCCATTCCCAGTGGTCGTCGTTGTCCATGGGGGGTTTTGGCGCGCACGCTATGATCTTGAGCATATTGGCCATGTCTGTGCGGCCTTGACGGCCTTGGGCTATGCTACTTGGAATATTGAATATCGGCGGGTTGGCAATGCGGGTGGCTGGCCAAATACCTTTTTAGATGTTGCTCAAGCTGCCGATTTTGTGCCCAATTTGGCCCAGCACTACCCAATTGATCCGCAACAGGTTATTAGTTTGGGTCATTCGGCTGGTGGCCATTTAGCTTTATGGTTGGCGGCGCGGCCTAAACTGGCCGCGACCAGCCCGTTGTGGCAAGCTCAACCGCTGGGATTAAAAGGAGTTGTGAGCTTAGCGGGTGTAGCCGATTTGGCTATGGCTGATCAACGCCGTTTGAGCCAGCAAGCAGTGCAGGAATTATTGGGTGGCTCGCCGGAAACCTATCCCGAACGCTACCATGATGCTTCGCCTGCTGCCTTATTGCCCTTGCAGGTGCCGCAAATTGTGTTGCATGGAACTGATGATGGGCCTGTGCCCTTTGCGATTAGCCAAAGCTATGTTGAACAAGCGCTGGCTGCTGGTGATGAGGCGCGTTTGGTGCCGCTGCCAAATGCCCATCACTTTGAGTTAATCGATCCAGCGAGTCGGGAATGGCCTGCCGTTGTTGCTGCTGTTCAGAGTTTATTGGCGACCCCATAGGCTTGGCGGGTTTCTTGGCGTAACAATAACCACAGCCCAGCGATTGGCAATAATAATGGCGTAAAGCCATAGCCAATCCCAAAATCGCTCCAAACAGTATCTTTCGGAAACCAATCGCGTTCGATCAAGGTCAAAATGCCAACCGTGATCACGCCTAAAAGTTCAATTGCACATACGCCCAAGGTTATGCGCCAAGCTTGGGGTGAGCGTCGCCCAAATCCCAAGAAAGCGACCCAGTAAATTAATGCTGCTACGGTTGTCAAGCCATAGGCCAGTGGTGCTTGATTGAATTTGGTGGCAACTTGGAACAAGGCACGAGCGCCAGCCGAGATTGCCAGCACACAATAGGCGAAGCGTAAAACTCGACTACTGCCTGCTAAAACTTCCGATTCGTTCGATTGATCAGTCCGCGCCATTGCGCTGTTATCCTTTCAACAACAAAAAACGCTGAGCAACATTGTTGACCTCAGCGTCTAAGTTTTGTATAGCATACCATAAAGTTGCTGCAACTTCAGCAGCAATTGAGCTTATTTGTTGCTTGCTTGGCTGAATTTTTGGGCCAAAACGCTTTTGAGTACGCCTAAATGTTGGCTGGCTTCTTTGATCAAGGCTGAACGCATGAGCGGGGCGAATGGGCGTAAAAACCATTTGAAATTAATTGCTGTGCTAATGATGATGCGGGTGCCTGCTGACTCAACTAAAAACCGATAATCCATATCCGATAGCATCAATGCCGACGTAATCGTGAATTTGATTTGCTGTGGTGGGTTGTAGTGATACACCTTCAACTGCATTTTCATGGGAATGCCCGCAACCTTGGCGTGCTCCTCATAAATTGCGCCAACGCCTTCGCCGCTGAGATGTTGGGTATGGGTGACTGGCAACCACCATTCGCGGTTGTTTTCAAAATGGCAAACATACTCGAAGGTTGTCGATTGATCGGTGCAGACCAATTCGTTGGCGCTGATGCATAATGGGTTTGGCATAGATTCTCCACCAGCTCAAAAGATTAACTAAACGGCATATTCGCCCTCTGGCTGCGTATAGTCGTTGGCATACAGTGCTTGGTGAAATGTGACGATGCGGCTGGCAATATCGAGCGGTATACGATAATGGCTTGTTTGACTGAGCAGCCCAAATTGTTGTTCAAAAAGTGCCATTGTCGCTTGGTACAGTTGGGCGGCATGCTGGGTATTATGAATCATTTGATCAATAACCGTGCTGGGGTCCATCGTCGGCTCAATCGCATACAACAAAATATTCACTTCGTTAAACACAACATCTTTATGCAAACGGAAAAACATGGGATGCGAGGCAACCCGATTAAACCAATCGTACCAAGCTTCGTGCTTCAGCGGTGGCGATTCGAGCAATAATTGGCTGAAATACTGGGCAATCTGCTGATGACTTAATTGCAGCAAAATCGAACCAACATCGTTTAGCAGTCGCACCAACAGCGTCGCCGTAGTGATATATTGGCGCAAATATGGATTTTCAGCAATATCATCGCGGAGCGCTTGATCGTCGAGATAGACTTCGCTCCACAGATTAATACAATATTCTAAAGTTGGAATAACTAACATGGTATCGATTTGCAGCTGAATAAGTTGATTGATGCTGGTATATTCAGCATTATTTAAGCGATTAATCGCCGTATAACGACTTATAACACTATTTTTGATTAATGTACGGGCAGATGGTTGCTTAATTTGATTGATGAAATCTAAGCAACTAGCAATATTCGCATAGAGTGCGACCCAAATCTCAGGCTCTTCGATGGTATCTAATCGAATGTTTTTATGCGCACAATATTTATCAAACAGATCTTGGTTGCGGGTGAGCGATATATGTTGTTCGATTAATGAGATATTTTTTGATAACGCTTTAATCCGTTGATGATCGAGCATAATAATACCGTTATCAAGTGATTCAACCATTGCTGTATTGAAATAACGAATCAACTGATTTTTTTGCTGATAATCGGGATTAATCGCTAAGCCTAAACCCATCGAAATATTATCTGAAATAACTTCATAGATTTGATAGATCAGCATTGTGCCAAACGATTCACAAAGTATATTCCATTTTTGGCGATCAGCAATTGCTGAATGATACAAATAGGTAAACATGGTACACATTTGAGTCAAACTGCTCATTTGAAGATATTCTGAGCGATAAATATTTTGTTCGTCAATACCCCAACGCGAAAATTCTTTATAATTACTTGGGGGAAGCTGTTGCTGAATAAAATGACCATACAAGCGAATACTATGATTGAGCATGATGTTGCGAGCCATAACGAATGCCTTTGATGTGATGAATTGTCAGGATGCGGCTTGGTTAGTATGTCTTGAGCCGATTCTATTCGCAATTGAGATTTATGCTAAGGCCTGTATCTGTATGGTCGATGGAAAGCTTTTCAAGCTAAAAACGAGCCATCCTACGATCGATTTCACCTACTACCGATCGTAGGATGGCATTATAGCAGCGTTGTGGTTGCTTTACTAGCGAATTTTTAACCTACTTTAACCACCGAGTTCTGACATGCCGCGCACGGTCGGCTTAACTCCATCCGGCAGCCCATGGCCCCATGGTTTGATCCAGACGGCATGGCGGATCAAGGCTTCTAGCTCTTCGTCGCTGCCGCTGCCCCGGAGTGCAGCTCGCAGATCAAGCTCATTATCACGCAGCAAACACAGGTGTAATTTGCCATCGGCGGTAAGACGCATGCGGTTGCAAGTAGCACAAAACGGGTCACTAATTGAGCTAATAAAGCCAAGTTTGCCTTGTGCTCCAGGAATTTGATAGGTGCGGGCAGGATCAGCTCCATACCAACCAAGAAAATCGAGGCCAAATTCAGCCTCAATTTGCGCAATTAGTTGGTTGCTCGGCACAACCCCGTTATCAGCCACCTCAGCCACGCCAACCAACGGCATGACTTCGATAAAGCGCATTTGCCAAGGTTTATCGATCGTCAGCCGCGCCAAATCAAGCACTTCGTGATCGTTGACTCCGCGCACAACCACACAATTGAGTTTTAATGGAGTCAGCCCAGCCTGCTCGGCGGCTTCGATTCCAGCCCAAACTCGCGTCAAATCGCCGCCACGCGTGATTTTGCGGAAGCTTTCGGGGTTGAGTGAATCGATGCTGATATTAACTCGCTTGAGGCCTGCATCGGCCAATTGCTGGGCGATTGGGGCCAATAATAAGGCATTGGTGGTCATCGAAACTTCGCTAATTCCTGGGGTATTGGCAATCGCCTCGACCAACCCAACCAAATCGCGGCGCAAGGTTGGCTCGCCACCAGTCAAGCGAATCTTTTCAAAGCCAGTTTGGGCCATAATGCGCACCAAGCGAATCAACTCAGCATTGGTGAGCAGTTCGGGCTTGGGGGCAAACTGCATGCCCCATTCAGGCATACAATAGAAGCAGCGAAAATTGCAGCGGTCGGTTAATGAAATCCGCAGATAATTAATCCGCCGCCCGTGGGCATCGTGGGCGGGGGCATTGCTGCGCGTTTGCAGGGTTTGAGGTTTTTCCAACAATTCAATCGGCATCATCGGCTTGCTCTTTCAGACAACAATGACGCATAGCAGCAGCCATGCGTCATTGAAGCGTTGCCAGTGGCAAGGCGCTAGGCCGCCACCATGGTTTCAATACTGATGCGGCCTGCTAAAGTGCGAGCAACATCGCGGAACGAATCAGCATAGGCATCTTTGGCGCTTTGGGTTACCGCTGGCTGGCCAGTATCGCCACCTTCGCGAATTGGCATGCCCAAGGGTATTTCACCTAAGAATGGTACACCCAATTTGCTGCTCGCGGTTCGTGCTCCACCATGGCCAAAAATGTCGTAGCGCTTGCCAGTATCGGGCGCGATAAAATAGCTCATGTTCTCGACAATCCCCAAGATGGGTACATTCAACTTGCGGAACATCTCAACGCCTTTAATCGCATCAGCAAGGGCTACATCTTGTGGTGTCGTTACCACAACCGAGCCAGAAAGTGGAATTGATTGGGCCAAGGTGAGTTGAATATCGCCAGTGCCAGGTGGCAAATCGACGATCAAATAATCAAGCTGACCCCAATCAACCTCGAACAAAAATTGACGCAACATCGATGAAATCATCGGCCCACGCCAAACCAAGGGCTGGCTATCATCAACAAAATAGCCGACCGAAATAATTTTGATGCCATGAGCTTCGAGTGGGGCAATTTTTTGATTTTGCGTAATGCCTGGTTTGCCGCGTGCGCCAGTCATCAAGGGAGCGCTTGGCCCATAAATATCGGCATCGAGCAAGCCAACGTTTGCGCCTTCTTGGGCCAAAGCAACGGCCAAGTTGACGGCAACCGTCGATTTACCTACGCCGCCTTTACCTGAAGCTACCGCCAAAATATGGCTTACCCCAGGCACGCGGGCTTTATCAGGAATGCCATTGTATGACCGCACGGTCGCGGTAAAATCGACCTCGATTTCGCTCACGCCTGGCACTTGAGCCAAAGCTGCTCGCACATCGTTGGCCAGTTGTTCCTTGAATGGACATGCTGGCGTGGTGAGATCGATCAAAACAACGACTCGTCCGCCATCAATGTTAAGCTCTTTGATCATTTTGCGGGCAACTAAATTGCCGCCGAGTTCTGGCTCTTGCACCGTTGCAAGGGCAGCCAAGACTGCCTCTTGTGTTGGCGCATCCGCCCGTTTCCCAAACAAGCCCATGGTGCTATGCGCTCCTATAACAATGATGCGAGTGTCGCGCACCATTGAGCAATCTTGTTGTACTATTTAGAACGATTATAGCACGACTAGCTATGACTTAAGTCGCTGATTGGGATTGACTATTGGCGATTGCAGGTTGGAACCTACTTATTTTAGGCAATTTCTTCGGGTTCGAGCACTGGCAAGTTCCATAATTCTTCAGGCACTTGAATGTGAATATGCGTGCCACCCTGCCCTGGTGTAGCAATATTCAGGCTGCCACCAATCACCATCAACAAGCCGCGATGTAGACGCAAGCCGCTACCACTGCCCGATGAACTCGATTGATGCGGTTGCATGCCCACACCGTCGTCACAAATATCGACAACTAAACCATGTTGCCAATCAATTTGTACCCGCATCTGCAATGTGCGGCGTGGATCGTTGCCACGAGCATGGCGGGCGGCATTACGCAGAGTTTCTTGCAAGGCATAGCTAATCACTTCGCCGATAAATTGCGGCGTATCAGCCAAACGGGCTTCTGCCGCAGGCGCAACGGTATAACTGACCTGATCAAAGGCATTGCCAAAATCAACTAAAACCATATCGTGCAAGGTTTGGGCTAAACCACCTTGGGCCAAACGATGGGGAGTGGCGGGCGGCAACGAGCGAATCAACGCCGAAAGCTTGGTATGGGCCTCGGATAAGGCCTGAATTGTTTGTTGCGCCATGGGATCGTTGGCCGAAACCGCGCTGAGATGAATCAATGCGGCATGAATTTGCGGCAATACATCGTCGTGCAAGGTGCGTCGCCCTTGGCTACCCAAGACTTTGACTTCAGCAATTCGTTGGCGCAACACATCACCCAACATTCGCGCCGCCCGTTCGCCAGCCAGCGCATCGGTCAAACGGGCACAGCAGGCCGCCGCAACTTCCATCAATTCTTCGCTATACACCGCGCCAGCTTGGGGCGAACCAAGCACCAACGCTCCGGCCAAACCCCGCCCATCCCACAAGGGCACAGCCCACTCGGCCCCACTTTGCGCCTCAAGCCGAATGCCCGACGTTCGCCGTTCGTTGGAAATTGGCAATTGTTCAAGTAATGGAATTGGGGTTTGGCCCCAGTGATAGCTAATTACGTTGGGCAGGCCAGGCACGGCATCGCGCAGCAACAAACACGCTCGTTCCGCCCGCAGCACATCACGACTGACCGCCTCAACCAAGCCTTCGACCGAAGCCGAAAGGCTAGCCCCGCCATCCAACAAACGATCTTGAAAGTGCAAACTGCCAACGAACGGGCGCAAACGCTCCATAAAAGCCTCGTGCTCAACCCGATAGCGCCAACTCAACAGGCCATAGGCCAGCGAAGCCAAGGTTGTGGCAAACAACACAATGTAGATCGAGGCCACTTGCAGCGCTGAGCTGACCCCAACCATCAAGGCAAAACCGCCAGCAATCGCCACCAACCAACGCCATTGATCGATGCGATTCCATTGGGGCAAGGGGCGATCGGTAAAGGCAGCGTAGGCTCCCATCGCCTGACCAGCAGCCCCCAACGCCGCAGCCACCACGATGAGCACCATCACATCAAGCTGAAAAAAGAGTTCGATTGCGCGATCGGCCAGCCAAGCGACCTCAGGAGTGCGGCCCACTGCACCTTGCGAAAAAACGATCACCGCGCCGATTAATGCCACAATTCCAGCGAGCAACCCCAGCAACGAGGTGCGAATCAGCCACGAGCGCACCCGCAGCCATGCTTGATGCGGCAAGTTGTTGCGCCGCCCTGGACCAGTCAATAAGGCATGAATCGGCAAGCTAAAACACATAATCAAAGCCAAAAGATAGCCTGCCACAATAAACGGCAAATTGGCAACCAACCAAGCTGGCACAATTTTCAGGGCCAAAATTCGCGCTTCTTGGGGTAAAGGGTAAATTGCGGTCAGCACCAAGCCCAAAATTCCAATAAAAATGCCCATGGTAAATAGCAGCAATTTATGAATCCGCAGGCTCTTACCGCTCACCCCGGTATACCAGATCATCGTGGCATACCAGGCATAGGGCGCAAGCAACGAAACCACACTGATCACCCGCCACCAAAAGGGCAAGCCCACATCAACCACTGGTGGGCCGCGCCCAATAATCGCCGCGTGAATCAAAAAGAACACGCCAGCCATCAATAAACCAGCCGCTGCCAAACGCGGGCCACGTTCACGCCCACCATCGAGCGCCACAGTCATGCCCAACCACAAACAGATAATTGCATTGAAAATTGAAATCGCCAGCGCGATCGATTGCAGAATAAAAATCATGGATGCTACCTATAAGCCAGTTGTTTCATCATACCAGCTTCGAGCTAGCACCTAGGTGCTTAAATACCAACGACGATCCCATTGCTGAGATCGTCGTTATGCCGTTGCGATTGAGTTTATTGGCAGGTTACGCCATTGAGTTGGAAGCTGTTGCTTGGCAAGATTGGAACACTACCAACACCTTGGAAACCAAAGTTGGCTGTGCCACCATTACCTGCAAGATAGCCATTCCAGCCAGCATTCGTGACGGTAACTGCGCTACCAGTCTGGCTGAGTGTGCCATTCCATAGGTTGCTGATGGTTTGGCCACTGGGGAAGTTGAATTTCACATTCCAGTCATTTAAGGCGCTTGGCTGCAAATTGGTTACGGTAACATCGGCGATAAAGCCTACGCCCCATTGGCTTGTCACCTTGAAATCAACCTTACAAGCGCCGCCAGTGCTGGTTGGCGTAGCAGTTGGCACTTGGGTTGGCGTGCGCGTTGCGGTTGGAATATTCGTTGGCGTGACGGTTGGAATGGTGGTTGCAGTCGCGGTTGGGCCTTGGGTTGGCGTGCGCGTTGCGGTTGGAATATTGGTTGGCGTAGCCGTTGGCGCTTGGGTTGGCGTGCGCGTTGCAGTCGCCGTTGGCCCCGTGGTTGGGGTTGGTTGGTTGCTATTGACCACACCCACGGTCAGATAGTCGGCGTAGATCGTTGCTGTGCCACTATTCCCCGTGAGTGCGTTGAATTCAACCCCCAACTCGCGCACTTGGTTGATATCAGGCACACCCGCTAATTCAATTGTCAGCAAGCTGATGCCCGAATCGATCAGCACAGTTCCGCTATCTTTCCAATTCCAGGCGCTTCCCGTCTTGATGTAGAGCTTAGCACTGAGACCGCTCCCAACATTTTGGGCACTCAGGCGAATTTGGATGCGTGATTGACCAGTTAAATCCAGTGCTTGTGCGAGCCGAATATCGGCAGGCGTAGCGGCTAAATTAACTTGAGCTTTGATCGAACGTTGACCATTGGCGGCCCATTCGTTGTTGACAGTTGGCCCTGAAACCAGGTTTGTGCCAGTCCAGCCCTGCAGCGTGCCATCTTCAAAATCGCTGACCACGATCCCAGGAATTGGCGTAGGCGTTGGTGTACCAGGCGTTGCTGTGGGAGCGATCCCAAGAGTACCATTCCAAATCTGGCCAACATTGGTTCGATTCAGGGTTGCCCAATGCGCATAGGTGCTTTGAATGCGGCTATCGGTATTGCGATAAAACATATCGGTGTGCCAAATCATAAAGTAGGCAAATGGCGCACTGCTCAACAGAGCAGGGTCCATCATGTAGTCGGTTTCGCTGAGGGCTTTAATCTTGGTTTGCGAGAAACGCCCAAGATCTTCATACCAACTCACGTAATTGCCCGAAGTTTCGTTATATACATCGCTGCCCAAAATATCGGCTTGGCCAGCGGGATACCAAGCCGTGCTGACTCCTTTTACCCCAGGTGTCCAAACCCAGATCAGGTTGTGCAGGCCACGGGTGGTTACCAAATAGGTAAACATATCATCCCAAAGGCGGCGATAATTGGTGGCTCCATTATCTTTATCCCACCAGAACCAACCACCACCAGCTTCGTGGTAGGGTCGCCATAGCACTGGCACGTTGGCATCTTCGAGCTGTTGCAAATCATCAGCAATATTATCGAGCCAAATCAGATAATTAGTGCGTTCAGTCGTGCCATCAACAAACATCCGATCAATATCAACCACCGTGAACATATCTTGATGGTTAGTGCCTTGGCTGGCAAGCGGTGTCCAGTGTTGGCTGATGGTTGGAATAACGTTGGCATTGGTCCAATCGCTGATGATCGCGTCGATCATCCATTGGCCATCGTTGGGCAGTGCGCCGCCGATCGGGAAATCCCAGCCACGCAGCGCGGGGTAGCGTTGTGGATTGGTGCGGGCAAAAACTGCGTTCGACATTTCATCTTTGCGCGAATTATCCCAGTGAACTTCTTGCTGACCACCTAGCCAATACTGACCTTTGTATTGGACAAAACGATCGAGCACATTTTGGGCATACGGGGCGAGATTTGGATCGGCGGCTTGATAGGCGGTAATCGCGGCCTTGGTGGTGTGCGTTGGTAACAAACTCAGTGAACCAAGCAAGACCCCAAGGAGCGCAATGGTCAACAACGACCGCGAACGGCTCAGGTTCGACCACATGGCGACAATCTCCTTTGATTGAGGACACTCAGCATTGGGTATTGATCGTGGTAAGAACGAGGCGAGAATGCGATGGCTACGCGTGCGAATGTCCAAGAGTCCAGAGCAAATATAGGAACATTCCCACCAGCGATAATAGTATACATTTTTAAAGAGTCAATTAAAATCTTAAGTATTTCTTTAGAATTTAACTGCAAAAAGCCGCCAGATACGCAACTATCCTGTGGCTTTTGCAGTATTTTAGGCTGTTGTTTTAGTAATATTTAGGTTTTACCTTTGGCTCCATCGTTGGGCATGGTCTTTTTGAAAAAAATATTGGCAGCAGTATGATAGATAATCACACCCTCAGGCTGCATGAATCCCGCAACCATGCGGCTACCATTGAGCCGTAAATCTTCTAAGAATGCATCAATCTTGGCAGTATCAAATACGCCATCGTAGAGCACTGGCACAACCTCACAGCAAGCAGGGCGATTCTCGGCATTCCAACGCGAAGTATTGAACAAGGCAAAACGCCGTTCATTCAAGCCATATTGGCGCTTACCAATTCGGTGGCCAAACCACTCGCCATGGTGCGTGCCAACGCCTAATTCAAGTAAAGCATTGTGGTTGGCGGCAACCCACACGGCAAAGCCATAATTATCGTGCTCCACAGTTAGCCATTGACTACGGCTGCCAGCGCGTATTTGGCCTTGTTCGTCGATTGCAATACAAGCATTCGTACCATCAATTTTCTCGGTCACAATCACTTGGCGCGAAAGCCGCGCAATTTTGGGAAACGCCACAAACTCATCACTCATCGTTCACCTCGTCTGCGATCAGAGTTGATCATAGCCAGCATAATCACAATGATTTGGGGCGTAATCAGTCGCAAGTTGGGGATTTAACAAAAAGCCCCTCTCCCACCGCAGTGGGAGAGGGGTTGGGGTGAGGGCATTCAGACTTATTGTTTTTTGGTAGCGGCAGCGATCAAGGCATGGACACCGCTGATCAACTCGCTGGGGTTGGGGTGTAAGCCTTCGCCCAACAAAGCCGTGCCATACAATTGTTGCACCGCAACCTCGAACAATTCGGCTTGATCTGGCTCATCGAGCAAGGCGGCCAAGTTGTGCACAATCGCGTGGCGTGGGTTGAGTTCTAGAATTCGGCTAGGAACGCTATATTCTTGACCCATCATACGCCGAATGCGATCCATATCGCGGCCAAAATCGTCGCTAGGCGCGGCCAAACGCACAGGGTTGCTGCGCAGCAACTTCGAGCCACGCACTTCGCTGATTTGCTCGCCCAATAATTCTTTGATGCGGTCGCCCAGTTGGCCAAGCGTTGCTGCTGAGAGCGAGCCTTCTAGCTCAACATCGTCGCCCGCAATATCGGCATCATCGACTGAGCGCAATTTTTTGCCTTGGAAATCGCGCAAACTGGAGATGACAAAGCTATCAATCGTTTCATGCATCAACAGCACTTCGTAGCCGCGTTCGTTGAAATAATCGAGATGTGGCGAACGGCGGGCAGTTTCCACGTTGTCGGCAATCACATAATAAATATCTTCTTGGCCTTCCTTCATGCGCTCAACATACTCGCTGAGCTTGGTCAAGCCCTCGCCGCTGGTCGAGTGGAAGCGCAATAGTGGCTCAATTTGGCTGCGCGTGCCAGGATCGGTAACCAAGCCTTCTTTGAAATATGGCCCAAATTCACGCCAGAAGTCAGCAAACTTTTCGGCATCGTTTTCGGCCAAGGTTTCAATTTCTTTGGTAATTTTGTTGGTCACAATTTTGGCAATTTGGCGTAATGTGCCGCTGCTTTGCACGGTTTCACGCGAGACATTCAACGGCAAATCTTCCGAATCGACCACACCTTGGACAAAGCGCAGATGTTTGGGCAACAATTCTTCGTTGCGCTCTTGGATCAGCACCTTGCGCGAATAAAGTTTCAAACCTGGATCAGGAATTTGGCGCATCATGCCTTGCTCACGTTTGGCGGGCAAGAACAAAATTGCGTGCAAATCGACCGGAGCATCGGTACTAATGTGAATTGTGCTCAATGGCTCGTTGAAATCCATCGTGGTTTGGCGATAGAAATCGTTATATTCTTCTTGGGTGACTTCGCGTGGCTGCTTGCGCCAAAGCGCCGTGCGTTGGTTGAGCACTTTCTTTTCGTCGCCCTCAGCCGAATAAATTGGGAAGGCCACAAAATTGGAGTGTTGGCGCACAATTTGGTCAAGTTTCCAGCGTTCGGCATATTCTTCGGCATCTTCTTTGAGCACAATTTCGATCGTCGTGCCGCGTTCGCTGCGTTCGGCTGCTTCCAAGGTGTAGGTTGCTTCGCCGCGCGATGTCCAGCGCCAAGCAGTTGCATCGGGCTGATACGACAGCGAGGTGACCCGCACTTCATCGGCAGCCATAAACACCGAGTAGAAGCCTACGCCAAATTGACCAATAATTTCGCTGCTGTTGGTTGGGTTGGCTTCGCCCAACTTTTGCAAAAAGGCTTTCGCGCCAGATTGCGCCACCGTGCCCAAATTCTTGATCATATCATCGCGGGTCATGCCGATACCCGTATCGCTGATCCGAATGATCCGCGCATCTTTATCGGCTTCCAACGTGATCGCCAATTCAAGCTCGGGGTCGCGCACATCTTGGTTGGTCAACATCTCAAATTGCACCCGATTCAAGGCATCGGAAGCATTCGAGATTAATTCGCGCACAAAAATCTCGCGGTGGGTATACAGCGAGTGAATCAGAATATGCAAAACTTGTTGGATTTCAGCCTGGAATTGAAACTGTTCGCGCTCATTGGCAACATCGTGTTGCTCAGCCATAGGTCGCTACTCCTTATAAAACGCTTAATTGGGCTTAAACCGCTAGGCCGATTGTAGCATAGCCATGCCTACCACGAGAAGCTTGCTACGTTAGCGTTGTGTTGGAGATGTGCCCTAAGACCGAGGCCAAGCCCGCCAAAACTTGGTATAAACCAGCTATTGTTTTGATTTGGAGGCAATTTATGCAAACACTATCAACTGCTGCTGGCATTGTTCGGGTTGAGCAACAGCAAGGATAGCCCCGAAAGGTCAATTAATGGTCAATGGGAGTAATCGCGCTGCGGCTCAGCCAGCTGGGCTGAATTTTTTTAGCAGGAGTTGCATGTGCAACCGCAAGCGCGTTTTAGCTATTTGGTTTTATCGTTTGGTACTCGACTGCTCTTAAGTTGTATTTTTACCGCCTCAATGCTCTATCGAATTCAAGTGCTCCAGCTTGATCCATTGCAATTGGTTTTAGTTGGCACAATGCTTGAGGCTGCCGCCTTCGCCTTAGAAATTCCCACGGGTGTGGTTGCCGATGTCTATAGTCGGCGATTGTCGGTCGTGTTGGGAGTAGCCTTTTTGGGCTTGGGAGCGCTCAGCGAGGTTTGGCTGGGCAGTTTTGTTGGCAGTTTGTTAGCGCAAGTTGTTTGGGCCTTGGGTTATACCCTCATGAGCGGCGCGACCGAAGCTTGGATCACCGATGAACTCGGAGTTGAAGTGGTTGAAGCGTTGTTTCTCAAGGCCGCCCAACTCAACAGCATCGCCAGTTTGCTTGGCATCGGGCTGGGGGTGGCGTTGGCAACTATTGGCTTGGTTTGGCCAATCGTTGGTGGTGGCCTCGCTTTGGTTGGTTTAGCGATCAGCATTCGCTGGTTTATGCCAGAAACCCAGTTTAGCCCAGCGCCAGCTGCTGAACGCCAAAGTTGGGGCCGCTTCGGCGCAACCCTCGGCCATGGTTGGCAAGCGGTACGAGGACAACCAGTATTATTGAGTATTATGGTGATGAGTGCCATCGCCGGAGCCGCTTCTGAAGGCTACGATCGGCTGTGGGAAGCGCACTTGCTCAACAATATTGGCCTACCAACATGGCTTGATCTCCAGCCAGTTAGCTGGTTTGGTGCAATCGCCGCACTGGGAACCTTGGCTAGTTTGGTGGCAGTTATCGTGATCAAACGCTTAGCCAGCAACACCACCGAGCGCAGTATTTGGCTGTTACGCTGGCAATATGGCTTGTTGGCAGCAGGCTTGCTTGGTTTAGCGCTCACCCAACAATTTGCTATAGCCTTATTTTGGATTATGCTCATTCGCATGCTACGTCAAAGCATTCAGCCGCTGTATAGTGCTTGGCTCAATCGGCTGATTGAAAGTCGCAGCCGTGCGACAATTATTTCGATCAATAGCCAAGCTGATGCCTTTGGCCAGATTCTGGGCGGCCCGATCATTGGCTTAATCGCTAGTCGCATGGGACTCCCAGCGGCGTTTGTGGCAGCAAGTTGCTGTTTATGGCCAATGCTGGTGTTATTACGGCAGAGGCAACTAAACCGCCAATAAATTAAAATTATTCGGCTTAAATCGATCAGTCATGTGTGTAGTTCGCTGCACCATGGCTGATTTTTTTAATTTTTAGTAGTCAACAAAAACCTAACAACTCAATAACAACTTAATAATTGTCGCATACCTGTCGCATGCCATTCACGGAGTTGTCGCACTGCGAAAGCGAAGCTGTATCCAGACCAAAATTGATACAGCTTAGGAGGCTCCCAGTGTACAATTCATCAACGATTAGCCGCCGCATCGCTCTCGCCTTCGTAACCTTCGGCCTGATTTTTGTCAGTTTTGTTTACACTGCCCTCACAAGCAGCCAAACACCCCAATTTGGTACACCAGCCGCCGCCAACACTGCTTGGCAATGGGGCGATATCGAAGGCATTACCGTCACCCAACAACTGCAAACTGCCCCACTCAATACTGCTTGGCAATGGGGCGACATCGAAGGCATTACCGTCACCCAACAACTGCAAACCGCGCCACTCAA
>NZ_DOPT01000059.1:258098-312112 GCF_003512625.1 Herpetosiphon sp.
TCAACACCGCTTGGCAATGGGGCAACATCGAATCAAGCAAAGGGATGCTTTAATTGAAGAGGAGAACGCGGCATGGACACAACAAGCTTTCCTGAATTTTGGCACTCCATCCCGCGTGACATTGCAGCCCTGATGCCAAACTCACCCGAATTACCCTACGACGCACATTTGATCTTAAATTCGATCGCTCGCCATTCGCATGAACTATATCAACATTCGCTGCGGGTTGGCCACATGGCTTGGCATATGAGCCATAGTTTGGGTGTACCAACCTATGAACGGCAGCAGATTTGGTTGGCAGCACTGTTGCATGATTGTGGCAAAACCCGCATGCCACGAAGCTTGCTGTTTTGCCCACCGCCAGGTAGCCCACATTGGGAAGTTGCGCTCTATCAACAGCATGTCAACGAAAGCCTTGATGTTTTACATGCTTATCCCACGCTGCATTTGCTCATTCCCTTAGTGGCTGAGCATCACGAACGGATTGATGGCACAGGTTTTCCACGTGGCAGCAAATATCCAGCCCGTAGTGCCCAAATCGTGGCTTTGGCCAATGCGCTCGACCATTTGCGAGCACAACCAAGCAGCCTTAGCCCCAATCTGCAAGGCTTAATCGATCAAGCGATTGATCACCATTGGGATTCAGCAGTGGCTGCGACGGCGCTTAGCGCTTGGCAGCAAACGAAGCTGGCTGAGGTTGGATAAGCGTCTCTTGCCATTCGGCAGCTTGTTGGCGCAAGCGACCACGCACCAAAGCCAAGGCATCAGCCGATTGATCTGCTGCAATCCAGCATCGCCCTAGGCGCTGAGCCACTGCCGCCGTCGTGCCTGAGCCACAACAGAGATCAGCTACCAGATCGCCTGAATTGCTTGCTGCGAGAATAATTCGCTCCAGCAAGCGTTCGGGCTTTTGGGTGGGGTAGCCCAAACGTTCAGCAGCCATGGGGTTGAGCATCGGAATATCCCAAACATCATCGACGGGCGTGCCATCGGGATGCGGCAAATAACGCTTGCCAGCCGCCGAACGAATGCCGGCCTTGGCAAAACCACTGCTGGCTTTATACGGTTGACGCATTGCTTGGAGATTAAATGTCCAGTGTTGCGGATGTTTGCTATACCACAAAATTGTATCGTGTTTATGCGAAAAACTGCGTCGTGCTCGCCCGCCGCCTGTGTAATGCCAAATAATTTCGTTGCGAAAGCACTCGAAACCCCACGTTTGGTCAAGCAGCACTTTGGCATAATGCACCGCCCGCCGATCAAGGTGCAAAAATAACGAGCCATGCTCAGCCACAATTCGGCGAGCAGCCACCAAACGTTGCTCAAGCCAAGCCAAATATTCAGTTAAGCCACCTTGCCAACGATCATCAAAAGCTCCAGCGCTATCGGCAAACACCCGACCAGCAGCAAATGGCGGGTCAAGATACAACAGATTGATCGATTGAGGCGCGATTGAGCCGATAACATCGAGCATTTCGCCTTGGATAAGCTGATTTGATTGCTGCGAATTCACGCCAAGCCCTTCTAAACTATGCTAACGATTGAATCAACAAATTGGCCAAGCGTTCGCGACTGGTCGTTTCAAGTTGATAGAGATCTTGCTCAATGTTAGTTTGGGTCATGAGTAAGGTGTGTTGGCCTGCCTGCAATAAACTATATTCACGGCTCAACACCTGCTGACCTTGATAGACCACTGCATTGAAAATCGTGGTGGTATGTGGTTGGCTCAACAACTCGATCAAACGGATGGCTGCTTCAGCCGAAACACCCGAATTGCCCAAGGCTCGTAGGGCAGCTTGTTCCTCGCTTTGTTCAACCAAACTACGGGCTTCGGCCAAAACCGTGCTTTGAATATGCCAGCGCACACTTAACTCAGCACTTCCCGCGTAGCCACACCAATCAAGGCTGTAATTTGCTAGTTGTGCCAACGAACCAAAGGCCTGCAAACGCTGCATATCGGAATTGAGCACCTCGTGGAAAACCACTGAATCGGCGTGTTTATGCCCAAATGCTTGCAGCACCGACCCATTATGTTGCACATGATGGATGATCAAACTGCGCTGGGGGTAAGCACAGGTTGCGACCAAGGCCAGCGGATCACGGGCGATCATCAACATTCCATCTTGGTCGGATTGAGCAAGCTGGCGTTGGCGCAGTGCGGCTTCGCCAAGCTGTAATAATTGAGCGTGCTCAGCAGGATTTTGGGCTGGAGCAACCCCCATAATACTTGCTGCACTAACCACAGCACAAATTGTCACAATTTCGGCGCGGCTTAACTCAACTACTGCGCTCATACCAACCTCCAAACATCAACAAAGCTCACTCCATTGTAACGGCAAACTGGGCGAGGCCATGCTAAAATGCGCTGAGCATTGCAACCCAACTAGCACAAGGAGATGGTTTGATGCAATTGACAATTCTGGGGTGTGGTGGCTCGATGGGCGTGCCAATGTTGGCCTGCGACTGCGTAGTCTGTACATCAACTGAGCCACGCAACCAGCGCACCCGCACCGCTGCCTTGATTCAAAGCCCAACCACAACCATTTTGATCGATCCTGGCCCAGATTTGCGGCTTCAAGGCTTGCGCCATAATTTGCAGCAGCTCGATGCAGTTTTAGTCACTCATCCGCATCAAGACCATATTGGTGGCATCGACGATTTGCGGCCATTTACCTTGCATACCCAACGAATGTTACCGCTGTATGCCAACCAATTTACCCTCGATCGCATTCGCTACCAATATGATTATGCCTTTGCCAGCGGCGAATCGGCTTCAACTCGCCCGAGCTTGGGCTTGAATCTGCTTGATGGCTCAGCGTTACAGATTGGCGATGTGCCGATTATTCCCTTGCCGATTGATCATGGTGATTGGCAGATTTTAGGCTTTCGAATTGGCGATTTGACCTATATGACTGACGTGAGCCATATTCCAGAGCCAACATTTGAGATGTTGCATGGCGTAAAGAGCTTAATTATCGGAGCGCTGCGCCATGAACCGCATCCATTGCACTTTACGGTTGAGCAAGCACTGGCTGCGGTAGCACGAATTCAGCCAGAACAGGCCTTTTTTGTGCATATGAGCCATAGCCTTGATTACAACACTGAGCATGCCACGCTACCCAAGCATGTTCAATTAGCCTATGATGGCTTGGTGTTGCCAATTGGAGAATGAGACTTTTTGATCGCGAAATGAGACTTTTGCTCAGCGGCGGGCTGCTATGCTACAGCCATCGGAATCAAGAAGGAGTGTAGCAATGCAACGACAAACTCGCCAACTTTGGCGCTCGACGCTGAGCCTGTTAGGAACGGTCGGATTAATAGCCAGTAGTTTTTCAATCACCACTAGTTCAATTTCGGCCCAGACGAGCGGCAGTGCCCAACCATGTTTGAGTGGCGATCCATTCCAACTGGCCGCGCTCAAAACCAAACTTAGCCAGGTCAATCCACCCAGCGGCGTTCAACGAGTCAATCGCACATTGACGGTCGAATTTATCACCACTGGCGTGTTGACTGATGAAGCGCCAACTATGCCAGTGCTCCCTACCGAAGTTGGCGACGATGAGCCATACGAACGCGAGCCAGTGCCTGCTTCAACTGCCACCTTCCGCGTGTTCAACACATTAACTTTGAACGAATTTCGGGTGGTGATGCAAGCCAGCACAGTCGGCACAATTCGCGATTGCTACGAGCGCAACGATTTGCTCAATGGCAAAATACCCACCGATTACACTGGCGATATTGATGCACCACCGCCACCACAACGCAGCAAGCAAACCGAAGTGTTCACACCGTTTGGCTGGAGCAATGGCGACGATAATCGTGAATTAAAAACCAACCATACCCAATTTCCATTACGCACAATCAGCCAATTTTCACGGGTGAGCGGCAACCAAGATTCCAACTGTACCGGGACTTTTGTAGGGCCACGTCACTTGATTACCGCCGCCCACTGTATCAATCGTGAAGCAACCAATGTTTGGTTTACCACCAAAGTTACGCCTGGCCGGAATGGCACGGGCACAGGCTCAGCACCGTATAACTCAACCGTGATCATGCCCAATCCACAGCCACCAGTGGAATCATGGTATTGGACCTTTGAAGAATGGCGCGATCCAAACCAAAACAATCGCACTCGCTGGGACATTGGGATGATCGTTGTACCTGATCGTTTGGGCGATACCACTTCATGGATGGGCGTTGCTCCACGTACAGCGACCTATTTGAAGAATACAACCAGCTATAATCGTGGTTACCCTAACTGTAATGGCGACGGAGCGACTCGTGGCAATGCTCCAGCTGGCTGTCAAGTTGCTCGAATGTATGGTGATCCTGGCAATTGTGGGGCACGTTGGTTCAAGAACCTTGATGGTGATGGTTGGTCACGGCGCTACGATGTGAAATGTGATGCCAGCGCTGGTCATAGTGGCAGCCCAGTTTATCATTATGAATACAGCGCCCACCACGGCAAAGATATTCCGGTTGTGTCAGCAGTGATTATCACCGAAGAATGTTTCACCTGTTCGAATCTGAATTCATATGTCAATACGGTGCGCCGCGTAACGCCTTCAGTCATCGACAACTATGTCGCCTTACGCGAAATCTTCAACTAGCAAACCCAAGCATCCACAACAAAGCCCGCTGCAACTCGTGCAGCGGGCTTTTATTTAGTTACGCAACGGCGTTCTGTGGTTGCGTCAATACTGTCGCTAGTGGCTGGAGTCGGAGGATGAGACTTTTTAATCGTGAAATGAGACTTTTGCCATGGGTCGCGCTGCTATGCTATATCCATCAAATTAAGAGTGAATCTCTTATTGGAGGATGGAACGATGGTTGCTCGACAAATAGTAAAAGCGGTTGCCGCTGGATTGCTCGTCGTTGGATTAAGTACTCCCGCCTTTGCAAGTGGGACGTTGACCAATAAATTTACCGATTACAACACTGTTGATGTGAAGGACACGGTAAATGTGATGGACTACGGGATGGCCACAGCAATTGGTGACTTCGATGATATTGCTGGAGTTCAGACCTTTGTCAGCGCTGTGCGCAAAGATGATGGCAATCTGCGGGTCAGTGCTTATTACGTCAATACCACTACCAACACAAAACTTGGGGCCGATATCGAAGATGGCGGGGCAATGAACGATGTCGCAATTGATCGCGTTGGTAGCTCAGGTCTCGTGGTTGCGGCTGTGGAGATGAACGACAGGAGCCTGAAGTTCATTGCCTACGATGTTACGACCGGAACGAATGGTCGAACGATTGATCGGCTCAATGATCATATTCCCTCGATTCCCGATTTATCCTTTGTCTCAGATGTGCAAATTGCTCGCGTCGGTTCGCTGAACAGAGGACAGTTTGTGACGATCGTCCGCCGACAAGACGGCACAATGCGGTTAGATTCGTGGAAAGTTGTACGCAACAATAACAACACAGTTACCTTTACATGGCTTGATTTTGTGGACGGAGGACTTCAGATCGGCGATGAGATCGCGATGATCAGAAATACAACCAATCTCTGGCAGTTTGCAACCGTCCATAAGAATAGTAACGATCTTATGAACATTCGCGTCTGGAACGTAGATCAAGATGCAAGTGGTTCGATCAATTTTCTTTCAGGCGTTGTCTATGGCACATCAATCGAGGGCTTCGATGTAGCCTTTTCAAGTCAACGGCTCCTCACTGCCCGCTATAAATCTGATGGGACAACGGTGATTGAAATGTGGAATGTTGATCCGTTCACGAATCAAATCTCATTGGATGCAAGTGGCTCATTATCAACTGGATCAAGTAATGGTGTCCAAATCTTTGATATGGGCGGTGGCGATTTGGTCTTACTCCGAGAAAATATCCTTGGGTCTTTGTTTCAGAATACGCTGAGCACCTCGGGTTCAGTTATCACCCTTGATCCTGGTGGAGATCAACATATGTTTACCGATGGGTTTAGTGGGGTCGATGGTGGTGACGGACGTTTGTTTTACGCAATTGCTGATGCGGATGTGAACAAACTCACCCACCAATTATGGCTCCATCAATAAATAACCAAGCATCCACAACAAAGCCCGCTGCAATCTATGCAGCGGGCTGTTGGCATTATTGGCGACCTTCTTTTTTGCGCTGACGATGATATTTCGCCATTGCCCGCCCCCATTCTTTGGCCTTTTGTTGGCGCGGATTGGGCGGTGGGCGATCATCATTTTTGCGTTCGCGGCGCTCAGCTATTTCTTCAGTTTCTTGGTCTTCCAACCACTCTTCATTCAAATAATTGCGTGTTTGGCCTTTCATGGCGACAGCATACTCCTCAATAGAAATTGATTCCGCAACGACGAGCGCTACGGGGAGCCTGCCCCAGGGCCGATTTAAATTAGGCTATCGTGCCCCAGCTACTTAGAGCTCCCCGTTTGAGAACACAATTACAGCAGCCATATGCACCCTCCTTGGTTTCAAAATGTCATCTGGTCGATAGTGTAAATAGCATACCAATTTTTTGGCTCCATCGCAAGACTGAATTTTAGCCCAAAAGGTGTTAACTTGCCTACCCTGATTAACCAAAAAACCACCCCTATGACCTAGCATAGAGGTGGTTTGAGCGAAGCGAGCGCGGTTTACTCGACGGTGAACTCACCATCGACTACGCCATCATCAGCGGCCTTGGCGTTGGCAGGTGCACCAGCAGCAGCAGCTTGGTCGCTGTACTGGGCTTCGCCAATGCTCATCAAGGTTTGTTGCAAGGTAGCCATTGCAGATTGAATCCCAGCATCATCCTCGGCAGCAATCTTCGAGCGCAAGTCGGCAATTTGGGCTTCGGCTTGGCTCTTGGCGCTTGGGTCAACCTTATCGCCGAGGTCGTTGAGCGTTTTTTCAGCTTGATAGGCAATGTTATCAGCTTGGTTTTTCAGCTCAATCTTGGCACGACGAGCTTGGTCGGCTGAAGCATTCGATTCAGCATCACGCACCATTTTTTGCACATCGTCTTTGCTCAGGTTGGTGCTAGCGGTAATCGTGATCTTTTGCTCTTTGTTGGTGGCTTTATCTTTGGCCGAAACGTTGATAATGCCGTTTGCATCAATATCAAAGGTCACTTCGATTTGTGGCACACCACGTGGCGCAGGCGTAATCCCTTGCAATTGGAAGCGAGCCAAGGTCATGTTGTCGCCAGCCATCTCGCGTTCGCCCTGCAAAACGTGAATATCAACCGCAGTTTGGCCATCAGCCGCCGTGCTAAATACTTCCGATTTGCGGGTTGGGATGGTGGTGTTGCGATCAATCAACTTGGTCATGATCCCACCAAGGGTTTCCACGCCCAACGACAATGGCGTTACGTCAAGTAAGAGCACATCTTTGACTTCGCCGCCAAGCACACCAGCTTGAATTGCTGCGCCGATTGCCACCACTTCGTCTGGGTTCACACCCTTATGTGGATCTTTGCCGGTCAGTTTGCGCACTAATTCTTGCACCACTGGCATCCGGGTTGAACCACCGACCAAGACCACTTCATCAATTTGGGTGGCCTTCAAGCCAGCATCTTTGAGCGCTTGGGTAAATGGCCCTTTGAGCCGTTCGGTCAAATCAGCGGTCAATTGCTCGAACTTCGAGCGGGTCAAGTTGGTGACCAAGTGCTTGGGTCCGCTGGCATCTGCCGTAATAAAGGGCAGGTTGATTTCGGTTTCCATGGTCGTCGAGAGTTCCATCTTGGCTTTTTCAGCAGCTTCTTTCAAGCGTTGTAAGGCTTGCTTATCGCTGGTCAGGTCAATGCCTTGATCTTTTTTATACTCGTCGATCAACCATTTAACAATCCGATGGTCGTAGTCATCGCCGCCAAGGTGAGTATCGCCATTGGTTGCCTTGACCTGAATCACGCCATCGCCAACTTCGAGCACTGAAACGTCGAATGTACCGCCACCAAGGTCGAAGACCAAGATCGTTTCGTCGTTCTTTTTATCGAGACCATAGGCCAAAGCCGCAGCGGTTGGCTCGTTGATAATCCGCAATACTTCCAACCCAGCAATTTGACCAGCATCTTTGGTTGCTTGGCGTTGAGCATCGTTGAAATAGGCTGGCACGGTAATGACCGCTTGGCGCACAGGCTCGCCCAAATATTGTTCAGCATCGTTTTTGAGCTTTTGCAAGGTCATAGCTGAAATTTCTTGGGGTGTGTAATCCTTGCCAGTGCGTGGTACGCGTACCCGAGCATCGCCGCGTGGGCCATTGACAATTTCGTATGGAACCGTGCTGCGTTCTTGGGTTGCTTTATCAAACTCCAAGCCCATAAAGCGCTTGATTGAGAAAATAGTATTTTCGGGGTTGACGGTTGCTTGCCGCTTGGCAGTTTGCCCAACCAATCGTTCGCCGTTTTTCGAGAAGGCCACAACTGATGGTGTGGTGCGACCACCTTCAACGTTTGCAATAACCGCTGGATCGCCACCTTCCATAACAGCGACTACCGAGTTGGTTGTCCCCAAGTCGATCCCTACAATCTTTGCCATAGCGGTTAATCCTCCAAAAATGTGTTTATTGATATGTCTAATGTGTTTGTATGTTTGTTGGAACAGGCGGCGTTTACTGCCCGACCTGTGTATGGAGTATAGCCGATCATCCACTAGAACAATATAGATGGAGTGTTAGTTTTGTGTAAGAGATGGTTAACAGGGAGAAAATCAAAAGGCAGAAGGCAGAAGGCAAAAAGAACGAGGGATGAAGTTGAGAATATAGAAGATAGAGCCTAGAGGCAGGTTTAACGCAGAGGCGCAGAGAATGTGAGGTTTTTGGATCTAGAAGAATAATCAAAACAATCTGGGCAATTCGTGGCTAAAAAATAATCCTTCGCGATCTTCGTGTCCTTCGTGGTTTCGCGTTCTTTGTGTCCTTTGTGGATCAAAAAAGGGATCAGTTGCCTGATCCCAACAACTGCTCTAAATAGGGCGTAACACCCCAAAATTGCTTAAGTGCCTGATATTCGGCCACGGCTTTGGAATCAGGTTTTTTGCTACGAATAGCCCGAATCATTAAATTCTTGCCAGTCTGCTCTGCATCAACAAACTCAATAATCTCGCTACGATAGCCATTGATCCGCAACAGTTGCGCCCGCAGGCTGTCGGTCACTAAATCGGCGGTGCGCTGGCGAATGCTGCCATGGCGCAACATGGAGTTGAGCACCTCGGCTTGAATTTGATGCGTCAGATGTTTATGGCAACAAGGCACACTCAAAATTGCTTGGGCTTGGCTGCGAATCGCCAAAGCCAAGGCATCGTCGGTGGCGGTATCGCAGGCATGCAACGAAAACACCACATCTGGCTGCTGCTCAGGCTGCCAATCGGCTAAGGGCATGGCGATAAATTGCATATCGGTGTAGCCCAATTCTTCTGCTTGAGCGCGACATTTAGCAATTAAATATTCGTTTGAATCAACCCCAATCACCACCGCCGCTAAGCCACGAATGTTGACCAAATAGTGATAGGCCGCAAAGGTCAAATAGGCCGAGCCACAGCCAGCATCAAGAATTCGCAACGGTTGCTCAGGGCTGGGTTTGAGATCAAGCTCATCGAACACCCGCAAAAATTCATTGATTTGGGTGTATTTTTTGCTCATGCTGGCACGAATCACCCCATCGTTGGTCATAATGCCCGTTTTTTGTAAATAGGCATCAGGGCTATCGCTGGGCAAAGGCAAGGCTTTAACGTGGTTATGGCGCAAATCTGGAGCCGCCGCTTGATTGCGGACTCGACTAATAATCACTTTGCCCTTTTTGCTCCGTTGGATTTGGATGCGTTCGCTGGTGGTTTCCAGCGTAATATTGCTCAGCGGAATCGCAATAATCTCACCGAGGGCGCTGCTGGCTTGCTCGATTGCGTAATTTTTGGTGATATTTTGACGCTGGTCAAAATAGGCTGCTTGCCAAGCGCGGCCTTGTTTCAATTGCACAGGCCGCACCACCACCCGTTGCCAACGTAGATCGGTGGCACGGGCAGCACCACTCATGGTCAGGCGCACAAAATCGTCAGTTAACGCCAACGCGATCAACTGCTCATGATAATTTTCTGGTGTTAGTTGCATGGAATTAACTCAATGTGGCGACGCTAAGACGTACTTAATTGGTATTGAGTAGCCTAGCGCCACCAAAAATTGGCCTTGATTTAGTTGGCTGCTTGGCGTTTTTTGCGCCAAATTTTATAGCCGATAAAGACCACCGCCAAACCGACCAAGGTTGCAGGCACGGCAATCACTGCTGCTTCGCCGATCTCCTTAAACACTGAATCGACTTGGACTTTGGTGGTAAAAACCATCTCGCCTTCAGGAGCGCCCAGCACTAAGCGCATTGTCCATTGATCGCTAATCGTAAAGCGCAGTCGGTCGCTGGTATAGCGGCCTGCGTTACGATCTTGATTTTCCGGCAGCATGGTAAATAATTCTTCGCGGCCAATGCTATCGGGCGCGGCATAGAGCTGCACCAAATTAAGCGGCGAAGGTTGGCCCGAGGTCGCATCGGTAATCACAACCCGCAACAGCGCCTCACCAACTGCTGGTGGATTTGGGGCAAGGGTGGCGACAACCCGATACGCTCCGCGAACTTCGTCGATCAACACTTGCTCGTTTGGATTATCCGCGAAAGCGCGGTTGGGCAGGAGCACCAGCAGCGCTAGTGCCACAAACAGAAATCGTAGAATGCGCATACTTCCCTATGGTACAATGCTTCAGCCTGCGCCATTGGCGGCGCATTGCCTGTAGTATATCGCGATTTTAACCAAACCTGTCGTGGGGATGTCATGTTTTTAATTGTTGGGCTGGGCAATCCAGGTGAGAAATATCTGAATAATCGGCATAATGTGGGCTTTCAATGTGTAGCCGAGTTTGCCCGTCGCCATCATTTAAGTTTCGATGGCAAGCGCTCCGATGCCCGCATTGCTGAGGGCTTGGTCAATGGCCAACGCGTGGCCTTGGCTCGCCCGCAAACCTTTATGAACGATAGTGGCAAATCAGTCGTCGGCCTCGTAAATTGGTACAAAATCGACCCAGCCAGCGAATTATTGGTGGTTTACGACGATTTAGATCTGCCTTTTGGCACGATCAAGCTGCGCAATCAAGGTAGTTCTGGTGGTCAGCGTGGCATGAATTCGATTATTCAATTGCTGGGAACTCAAAAATTTGCCCGCTTGCGCTTTGGCATTGGCCGCCCACCTGAAGGTTGGGAAGTGATTAATTTTGTGCTCGGCAATTGGAATGCTGCCGAACGCGAAACCTTGCCAAAACTCTACGATCGGGCGGTTGAGGCCTGCGAATTGTGCTTGAGTGATGGCGTGACCAAAGCCATGAACGCCGTCAATGGCGAAGCCCCCAAGAAAAGTAAAGATCAAGCAAAGGAGCCAGCCAATGAGCAACCACGTTGATTATGCCCAAGCTCGCAGCTATTGCCTGAGCCTTGACGACGTAATTGAAGATTATCCATTTGGGATTGAACCCTTGGTGTTTAAAATTGGCGATGAGCGCGGCAAAATGTTTGCCCTACTTGTTCGCAGTGAGCCAGCCCAAATTAGCCTGAAATGCGATCCTGATCGGGCTGAGATGTTGCGCGAACAATATCCAGCGATTACGGCTGGCTATCATTTAAATAAGCGCCATTGGAACACAATTGTGCTTGATGGCAGCGTGCCCGATGAGGAATGTTTGGCGCTGATCGCCCATTCCTATGATTTAGTCCGGCCAAAACGGCGTAAAGCCTAGGCTTTTCCCTCACCCCCAACCCCTCTCACTGTGGCGGGCGAGGGGAGCTTGATTTAAGTTCATTTGAGGTTGATTAATGCTGCCGTTGCAGATTGTACCAGTGCGTAATGCCCGCCAGCGGCAACAATTTATTCATTTTCCGTGGAAGGTTTATCGTGGCGCAAACCCCGATCCGTTGTGGGTTCCGCCCTTGTTAATCGAACGCGAACGCTTTTTTAACCCCAAACATGGCGGTTTTTTTGCCCATGGCGATGTGCAATTGTTTCTGGCGCAGCGCGGCACGGAAATTGTTGGCACAATCTCGGCCCACATCAATTTTCTGCATAATCGCACTCACAACGAGCACATTGGTTTTTTTGGTTTTTTCGAGGTGCTCGATGACCCCGAAGCTGCCGCTACACTGCTGCAAACTGCCTGTGCTTGGGTGCGTGATCGCGGCTATAAAGCGATTCGTGGCCCTATGAACTTCTCGATTAATGATGAATGTGGCTTGCTGATCGAAGGCTTTGAGCTAGCCCCTGTGATGATGATGACCTATAATCCAGCCCGTTATGTTGAATATATCGAGCATCAAGGTTTTGGCAAGGCGATCGATTTATATGCCTGGATCGTCGATCAGCGCAGCTATGCCGAAAAAGGGCGTGGGGCGAAAATCGAGCGGGTGGCAGCCTTAGCCCAAGCCCAAACTGGCTTAACTTTTCGCAAACTGAATATGCGACGTTTTGCCGAAGAAGTTGAGGCGGGCTGGCACGTTTATAATCAGGCTTGGGCCAACAATTGGGGCGCAATTCATATGACCTTGGCTGAATTTCGCCATTTAGCCTATAGCTTCAAGCCTTTTCTCGACCCCGAAGTGATGATTGTGGCCGAAGATCAGGGGCGCATGGTAGGCTTACTGATCGCTGTGCCCGATATTAATATTCCGTTGCGCTACAGTGATGGACGCTTATTGCCATTTGGCTGGCTCACGATGTTGCGGCGCAAACGCGAAATCGACCAAATGCGGGTGTTGATTATGGGGGTTTTGCCCGAATATCGACGACGCGGGATCGATGCAGTTTTTTATCGTGAAGTGCGCAATGCAGGCCTCAAGCGCGGCTATCATACCGCCGAAATGTCGTGGATTCTTGAAAATAACGATGTGATGAACAATACGATTGCTGGTTTAGGCGGGCGGCGCTATAAAACCTATCGCATTTACGAAAAAAAGCTTAGTTAAATTGATCGGGAGCAACCAACAGGTTGCTCCCGTATTGCAAGGCAAGGGCTACGAGCATAGCCACTGCTCTTAACGCCTCAGATAGTCAAATTACTACCAGGTTGCTGGCGGATCACTGGCAGGAAAACTGGTATCGACCGCTTTATCTTCATTCTCAAGCGATTCTTCTTTGTTAGTTTTGGCCTCAACCTTGAGCTTATCGCTATATTCAGGATTGTTAGCATTGGGCTTTTCGCCAACCGCATTGGCCTTGACCGCCGTGCGTTCTTCTTCATCCTCAATTACCTTGCGGAACCGTTCAAGATCTTCGGCAATCGCCTTTTGGGGATCGTTGCCAAACAATTTGGCGACAGCCTCACCAACCGTGCCTGCTGGTGGTTGATAATCGAGCTGCACGCGCACTTCAGTTTGTTCATCGCTCAAGGCATTAAATTCAACTCGACCTTGATTGGGCAACGTTGAGTTGGGCAATGAACGCCAAGCGATATATTCATTCAGTTTGGCATCAGCAATTTCTGCATCCCACGAAATGCTCAAGCCCAGCGGAGCCTTGGCTTCCCAGTGGCTCGTGCCATTTTGAAACATCTTGACGCTATTGAGGTAATGCATAAATTTAGGCAAGTTTTCAAAATTGCCCCAAAAGCGAAACACCTCGGCGACTGGCTGATCAACCGTAATTGTCTGTTCAACGCTGATCGCCTTGGCTTGGTCTACGCCAGCCTGATCGGCATTGGTATGGTTGGTAGGAATTGGAATCCGTGGCGTTGCTGGGGCAGTAGGCTTGCTCCACATGGCTTGGGTCGTTGGTTCAGCTGTATTGATATTGAGCGCACTATAGACTGGGCAATGGCCAGTCAAGCCGCGCCACAAGAGCGGCGCACCACCAGCAATCGCCGCCAAGCTTACTGGCAAATGGCGACGCATAATTCCAAATGCAACCAACGCACTGCCGCTTGCTACCGAAAGCAAGCGCTCAGTTTGATGCACATTTTTCTCAGTAGCCATACAAAACTCCTTCACTAGCAGGCTATTGCAATCTACTGAGCACTATCGCAAGTTGCGTACCACAAGATTTGATCCACGAAGGGCACGAAGGACACGAAGAGCATGAAGTAATCGAAACCTCGAAGAACGCGAAGAGCACTAAGAATAAGGAATTAACGCTTAGTTTGAAGTTTATCAATCAACCACAGGCTATCACTAATTGTACTTTTAGGGGGTGCAGGGGGCTTTAATCCCCCTGCGTCTCCCGCCTTGAGGCGGGACGGAAGGGTGATGATCAATGATCATGTTTAAAACCTATCCTTGACAGAAGCGAGCCAGGGGGTGAGGGGAAAAGTTTTAGATTTTGCCAATTGCAGATATTTTTTAGCCAAGGAGTTGATGATGGCCACTCGCTATGATAGTAGCATCACCGAGCCAAAATGGCGCGAACGTTGGGAACGCGACGGCATTTATCGCTTCGAGCCAGACAGCGATAAGCCTAAACACTATGCCGTCACTATGTTGCCCTATCCATCGGGCAATTTGCACATTGGCCATTGGTATGCCATGTCGCCCAGCGACGTGCATGCCCGCTACATGCGCATGCGTGGCTACAACGTCTTTTTCCCAATGGGCTTCGATGCCTTTGGCCTGCCCGCTGAAAACGCCGCAATCAAAAACAACTTAGATCCGCGCAAATGGACCTATTCCAACATTGAATATATGCGCGGCCAATTGCAATCGATGGGCATGATGGTCGATTGGGATCAGCAAATTGTTAGCGCCGACCCTGAATATTATCGCTGGAATCAGTGGTTTTTTATTCAGTTTTTCAAGCGTGGCTTAGCCTACAAAAAATTCTCAGCCGTCGATTGGTGTCCCAAGTGTAATACAACCTTGGCCCGCGAACAGGTTGTGGGCGATGAGCGGCGCTGTGAACGCTGCGATAGCTTAGTCACCAAGCGCGATTTGGATCAATGGTATTTCAAAATTACTTCATACGCTGATGAATTGCTGAATTTCTCAGAGTTGGATTGGCCTGAGCGCATCACAACCATGCAGCGCAACTGGATTGGTCGCTCAGAAGGAGCTGAAATCAGCTTCAAATCTGAGGCTGGCGACCCAATTACGGTCTTTTCAACTCGCCCCGACACCTTGTGGGGTGCAACCTTTATGGTGTTGGCTCCGGAACATCCGTTGGTTGCCAAATTGACCAGCGCCGAGCAAAAAGCCAGCGTCGATGCCTATGTAGCCGAAGCAATTCGCAAAACCGAAGTTGAGCGCCAATCGACCGACGACGAAAAGCCCAAAACTGGCGTGTGGATCGGTGCGTATGCGATCAATCCAGCGAGCCAAGAGCGCGTGCCAATTTGGATTGCCGATTATGTGTTGATGACCTATGGCACTGGCGCGATCATGGCCGTGCCCGGCCACGATGAACGCGATTTTGCCTTTGCCAAAACCTTTGGCTTGGCAATCAAACGCGTAGTTACCCAATCTGAGCAAACTGCCGAAACTCCCTTGGAAGCAGCCGAGCCAGCCTATGGCACGGTCGTTAATTCAGGCCAAATCGATGGCTTGAGCTCAGCCGAGGCCAAAGAAGCTGTGATTAACTGGCTGGAAGCTGAGCAATTGGGCAAACGGGCGATTAATTATCGTTTGCGCGATTGGCTGGTCAGCCGCCAACGCTATTGGGGTACGCCAATCCCGATGATTTATTGCCCAACATGTGGTACTGTACCCGTGCCAGAAGATCAATTACCATTGTTGCTGCCCGATAGTGTTGATTTCAAGCCAACAGGCGAATCGCCCTTGAAATTGCACCCAACCTGGCGCTTTACCACATGTCCAACCTGTGGCGGCGAGGCTGAGCGCGACACCGACACCATGGATACATTTGTTGATTCGTCGTGGTATCAAGTGCGCTACTTAAGCCCGCACGAAACGAATGCGCCCTTTACCAAAGCGATTGCCGATAAATGGTTGCCAGTTGATCAATATACGGGTGGTCGCGAACATGCCGTGATGCACTTGCTGTACACCCGTTTTTGGTGGAAAGCCATGCGTGATATGGGCTTAGTCAGCGCTAACGAGCCAATGACCCGTTTGATCAACCAAGGGGTGATTTTAGGCGAAGATAGTAATAAAATGTCGAAATCGCGCGGCAATGTGATTGACCCAGATATGCTGGTAGCCCAATATGGTGCTGACACCGTGCGCACTTTCTTGATGTTTATTGGCCCGTGGGAGCAAGGCGGTCCATGGAATAATCGCGGGATCGAAGGTTGTGTGCGCTTCTTGGATCGGGCTTGGCGGGTCGTGACTGATACGCCACAACGCCACGATGCTGTGGGCGATGCTAGCACATTGGAGCGCCAAACCCATCGGATCATCAAAAAAGTTGGCGACGATTTGCAGCGTTTTGCCTTTAACACCGCCATTGCTGGCTTGATGGAGTTCGTCAACGAATTGATGAAAGTCCGCGAAACCGATGTGTATGGCACTACAACATGGCGCAAGGCCACCGAAACCTTGACCTTGTTGTTAGCACCAATCGCTCCCCACATTGCTGAAGAATTATGGGAATTTTTGGGCAACAGCCAAAGCGTCCATTTGCAAGCTTGGCCAAGCTACGATGAAACCTTATTGATCGACGAATCGATTGAATTGCCAGTGCAAATAAATGGTAAAGTTCGCGGTAAAATACAGGTAGCCGCCACCGCCGATGAACCAAGCATCATTGCAACCGCTTTGGCTGATGAAAAGATTGCCCCCTTGGTCGCGGGCAAAACCATCGTCAAGCAAATTGTGGTACCAAATCGCTTGGTCAATATCGTAATCAAATAAGTTTTTGGCCAGACAACGGAAGGGTCGTAGAGAAACCCTTCCGTTGGCCAACCCAAGAAGCGAGATAGCTTGGCAATTCGGAAACGTTGCCAACATTCAAGGAGCCTGCATGACCAACTATTACGAAATGTTCAAGCAGCACGAAGAATCGATCGTCGAAACCATTATTACTACCTTGCAAACCCAAATTCCTACCTACGGCAAAATATCACGCGATGATGTTCGCAAACGGGTCATCGCTGGGCTTGATCCATATGCCCGCGATTTGGATACAGAGCATCCCAAGGCTTTTCCTGATTATTGGCGCGAAACGAGCTACTTACGGGCGCAACAAGGTATTCCTATTGGCGATTTCTTGCAGGTTTTGCTCCTTTCCACCGATATTATGATTCAGGGTTTGCGCCAAGCCTACCCCGATAGTACCGCTGATCAAATTAATGTGATTGAAAAAGGCCATCAAATTACGACCGCTGCGATTGCTGCTGTCTACGAAGGCTTTCAACAACACAAAGATGAAATTATCTCATCACAAACCTACGCACTGGCCGAAGTTTCATCGCCAATCGTGCCAGTCTATGAAGGCGTTTTGGTCTTGCCCTTGATTGGCTCAATCGATTCGATGCGGGCAGGCCAAATTATGGAATCGCTGCTTGAATCAATCAACACCTATAGCGCAGATGTCGTCATTTTGGATATTACTGGTGTTCCAGTGATCGACACGGGCGTTGCCAATTATTTGTTGCAATCCGCTCGCGCCGCGCGTTTGCTTGGTTCAACCGTGGTACTGGTCGGGATTGGCGCTGAAATTGCCCAAACGATTGTCCAATTAGGCATCGATCTTACGGGCATCGTCACCCGCGCCAACTTACAATCGGGCATCGAATACGCCCTAGATTTACAAGGCTTGGCGATTCGCCCCCGTTAATTAGGCTCAACGCTGTTAAATCAGCATAGTTTTAGAGACTCGGCAGATCGCAGTAGGTTGGCATTTTTATCGCAATCAAAAAAACCTAAGGTTTTAGGAGGGCTCGCAACTATGTCAGATTTAGCAGCTTTTTACACCAAACACTTTGATGAAATTATCGACACTACGATCGAATTAATTCAAGCCAATGTGGTTGAATATAGCAAAATGGCGCGTGATGAGCTTAAAAAGCGAGCTGTTGCCGCCATCGATGCATTAATTCGCGATTTACGTGAGCCAGATATCCATGCCTACCAACAACATATGCGAGCGATAAGCTATGAGCGCTTCCGCCAAAATATTCCATTAAATAGCGTTCAACAAGTCTTGCGCAGCATTAATCAAGCGACCTCCAATACATTTCGCAAATACTATGCTGAAGATCCCATCCTTTTGCTCGAAATGGTCGAACGCCTGCATGAGCTAACCGAAGAAGGTATGATGGGCATGTTCAATGGCTATGAAGATGCCCAAATCGAAATTATCTCCAACCAAGAATCTGCCTTAGCCGAAGTTTCATCACCAATCGTGCCAGTTTATGGTGGAATTCTGGTGTTGCCACTGATTGGCTCAGTTGATTCGCGGCGAGCTGGCCAAATTATGGAAGCCCTGCTCGAAGCAATCAACACCTATAGCGCCGATGTCGTGATTTTGGATATTACGGGTGTTCCGGTGATCGATACTGGCGTTGCCAATTATCTCCTCCAAGCTGCTCGTGCTGCACGTTTGCTCGGCTCGACCGTGGTGCTGGTGGGGATTGGCGCTGAAATTGCCCAAACGATTGTTCAATTGGGCATCGATTTGACTGGGATTGTTACCCGCGCCAACCTGCAAGCCGGAGTTGAATATGCGCTCGAATTGCAAGGCCTAGCGATTCGCCCGCGCTAAACATTAATTGCCTGAGCCACGTCATTTTTTGGTTTGGCGTGGCCTAGCCTTTGGCGATAATTTGGCCGACCGCAGCTTGCAGGGTTGCGGCGGTCGCGACATGCTGCAAATCAGCGCCCATTCCAACCAAGGCTTGAGCGACCTCAGGTCGTACCCCGATTAATGTTGTTTGAGCACCAAGCAAATAGGCGGCCCGCAACATTCGCTGCATGCCAATTGCACCTTCAGCATCGATCAATTGAACTCCGGTCAAATCTATCAGCAAACGTTGAACTGGCTGCTGATTCAATGATTCCATCAAAACCCGTTGACATTCAATAATTCGCTGCTGATCAAGTACCCCGATCAGGGGTAGAACCAGCACGCCCGGCAAAACCGGAATCGTTGGAAATGAGAGCGCCTGAACTGCTTGAGTCAATTGATTACGTTGGATTTGTTCCTGCTCAAGTTGTTCTACCATTACGCTCAAGCGCCGCCGTTCCTGCTCCAACAAAGCCGTGTGCCGCTCCAACTCGGTAATATCCCGAATGAACAACATCGTACCTTGGCTCTGTCCAGCGCTATCCAAAATTGGTGATACTGCATTTTCTAGCAAGCGCAAAGGGTTGCCCAAGGCCAGCGTTTGAGTAAAAGCTTGGATTTGCGGCTGCGCTAATGCTTTAGCCAAAGCCGCAACATCATCAACTGCAACTCCAATCGTTTGAAATGCCTGTTGAAGTGGTTGCTGAGTTTGCAAACCAAGCTGGTGGGCCGCATTATTGAGATAAACAATCATTCCTTCGCGATCAACGACCACCATCGCTTCGCTCATGGTTTGCAAAGCCTGCTGCACCGCTACTTGTTTGGTCTGAAACAAACTGCCACGCAAAACAATGTAGGTCAAACTTAAAACCAAGGGCAACGTTTGTAGCACACTTGCCAACTGGCCACTTGGCTCAAGCTTGACAATCCCCAATACCGAGTTGGTCAATGCTGAAAAGAGAATTGCAAAAGCCAACCAACTAATGGAGCGGCGGGTTGCTGGTTGTCTCCAAAATGCCATGCCTAACAATCCAAGCTGCACCAACCACCCAAGGCTAAATAAAGCCAACATCAAACCCGCCGCTGGCCCAGCGATAGGCCGATAGCTGCCATTGGCTAATTCGATCCCAGTGGTAAACCAGCCAAATTGCCCAATCAAATCAAGTGCTAATAAGCCAATCGATAGGCCATAAACCAATGAAATCGAGCGAATTGGGCGTGAGCCTTCCCACCATTGTGGCATAAACAACGCTGCAAACAAAAGCAACATCAACCAACAAAGCAACCCCAGGCTCACCAGGGCAATCCCAACCAACCCATACGAGGTAGCATGATCAGTTGTTAGATTACGGGCAAGCGCCGTGCTATTAATGACTATCAAGCATAGGGTTAACCCAAAAAAGATTCGGGCTGGGCGATAATGGCTAGATCGGGCCAAAATAAACGTGCCCAAAGCCGTTTCAAGCATCACAAATACCAAATTAATCCAATAAGCAAGCATCTATTTTTGATCCTAGGTTGATTGGTGTAACAACTGTATGATAGCGGATCGTCTAGAGCTTGCCCATCCTTTGTAGCTGCCTATTGAGGTAGATTTTGCCAATTGTAATGCTTTGCTCATCCAGCCCATGTTCCGCCAACCGGAGAATAATCAGTGCATGCTAGATCTTGGTTGTCTAGAACGAACTATCTTAAAGCTGTTCAATCATCTAGCATGCCTATGCGTTTATCAATTTACCGATTGAACTTACGCCATGGCTTAGCCCGATACCAAACAACCAAGGTTATCGCCACCGAAAAGAGTATTACCACACTCCAACCGATTTGATCAGCATCACTAAAATCGACCCGCAAAAAAACCATGAGAAATATATTCAGCAATAGCAAGCTACTTCCAGTAATTGCTAAAGTTCCCAGCGCATACATCCTTTGCCAAATAAATGGACTCAGCAGTAGCAAACCGATCGGAAGCCAAATAAATGTTGCATAATCTAATTCATATCTTGGATCATCAAGCCACCAACGGACAATTTTTGAAGCACTAAAAATAGTTAGAAAGACCATCAGCGAATACAACCCAATATTGACGAGATACAGGGATTGTTGTAAACAACCATACTGCCAGCGGCTGGTTTTTGGTACATGATACATTTAGAACTGCTCCTTCCTACAAACACCTCTGTATTGTTCTTCAGCCAATATAATTGTTTCTTTGGCTTTGACATCATTGACCATTCCACACCATCCCGCCAGCGCCTCATGGATTTTATCGATATCACCCTCTTGTAGCATTGATTCAGGTATTTGCTGGGCAAATATTTTGATGTCATCGTGAAGTTGTTGGATTCGAGCACGATTGGCTGGACTAACTAAACTTTCCTCTTTAATAGAGCTATGAATTTGATTTATTTTGGATGGATAATATATAAATAAATTCACAAATCCAACACCATTACCAGAAGAGGTGAGACTTAAATTCCACCAAGGTTTGATAGGCCAGTTTAAAGCAGAATCGTAGTTATAGATAAATTGCGTTGATAATTGACAATATAGTTCGGCATTTGAAAGGTATTCTAGCACATACGCCTGATTATTCTGATCAGCTGCACTCATAGCAAAGCTAAGTTCTTCAACACATTTATACCAACTAAACCACAATGATTCACCAGTTGTCGCAATTTGCCCATACTGACGAGCTTGTACCACTTGCAAGTTATGATTGATTGTATAACTGTAAAAACTAAGCACCAAACAGCTCAGGGCTAAAGCGGCCATTAACCAACGTTGAATTGCGGTCATATGAGCTCCTTTGTTGCACCATAACAATAGCCTACTGTTTATCGCAGGCCACTGTTATAGCTATTCAAACTACCTACTTATTACAAGGCCCACTCTTATAATCAATTAAGAATATTTTATTATATAAACCCTTATTTAGCTCTTTTTTGGTTACCTTATCATATAAGGGGATATGCCAGAATATCTTTAGTTGCATATCTTTATTGACGGTTTGTTTTTTACAAGTAACAGATACCAACACCATAAAATAATTTTTTCGATTAACTAATACAGATTGTTGAAATGGAACCCGTAAAACTTTCATTTTTGTATTGGGATTATCATCCCAGTCGTTGAGGATCATACTATTTGATAAAGCTGGTTTATCATCCATAGCTGGTGTACCTTCTGGGAAAAGTTGAGATACATCACCGACTGAGATTGGGGTTGAGTAGAATTTTGAAACTAAGTCAATAGATGTAATTAAGTGACCCATAAATTGATCAAACCAAAGTGTATTGTTTTTAAATATAGCCGCCTCACCTCCAAATATTACATGACTCAGGTAATCACCTTGTGCTGAATTACCAGTTAAACCATTGCCCGAAGAGACAAACTTAACTGTTACCGGATCGTCCTTAGAGCCTAAGCTCACGCCTGCATTATCCTCATCATAGATATCACATGAATGGTCGGGCCAAGATTGGCCAGGGGTAACGTATCCATTCGTTACTGAGCCAAGAACTTCTAATTGGCTTCCAAAATTACCTTCATTTACGCCAATATCGTATGGCTTTGTAACCACAACCCCAAAAGTAAGTTGTTGGAATAACGAACAATCTTCACCAATAGTTCTGCGAGTCCAAGTCCACTTCTTTTCATCTGGGTCGCCCAATGCCTCGAAGGTTGATTCAGGCTCCACAAGTTTGCCAAACCAATAATCGCTGCCATACTCAGCAGGGCTAAGCGAACTAGCTTGGAATATTGGGTTTAGCAGCATATTGCTTGAGTCATTCAGCCCAAGATCGATCAGCGTGGCTTCGCGTGTTCCTTGGCGTTGCAGATATAACGATAGATTTTCGTTGATGATTGAAGGATTAGTTTGCGGACCAAATGGCTGTTGGCGGAACGCCAAATACAAAGCATCAAAGGTTCGAGTAGTATCTTGAAGCTCAGCCACCACATCACCAGGTGTACCAAGGTTCGAATGATAGAGATCGCCAGTCAAGGCAAATGGGTAGCTCGTATTACCATAATATACTTCTCCCGCTAGATCGATATATTCATCATAGACAACGAGCGAGGTAATGGTCATGGTCGCAGTTGTCGTAGGACCACCAAATTCAGTAAGTGGGACATTCAGGTAGGTTGTGCCAGTCGTTGCGATCGGATTTGTAAGGGTTGCACGTGGGCTGAGCAGCGCTACTTTATCAATCCGCACGATTGGAGCAGAAACCAAATCTGGCCCAACAAAGCGAATTTTGATCGTTTGGTTTTGGAATTGCTGAATTGGCAACTGCGCGATCTTCCAGCCATCGTTCAGGCTAGCGCGTAATTGATTCTGATCGATCCGGGTAACAGTTGTAAAATTTGCTCCAGATAACACTTCCATAGCTAAATAGTGTCGTGCATTCCCCTGATCTTTGTTGCCAACTTGGTAGACAAAGCGTAAAAATTGGCTATCGCTCGCCACTTCAACACTTGAACTGGTTAGTTGTTGAGCATTCTGGGTCATTTCAATAAATGAATAGTCAGGAGCCTGCTGGGTGACCTGCTTGCTCCGCTGTGGGCCTGCAATCAGTTGAAGCTGATCGAGCCATACAATTGCGTCGTTGCTGGTGTGGCTCTTGAATTGCAATTTAATCGTTTGGCCTTGGAATTGTGCCAGATCAAGTTGGGCTTGGAGCCAGCCATTATTCGCAGTGCCATAGACTAATTTGGCATCAATTGGGGTAATGACAGTAAAGTCATCAGTACTCAGCACATGCACTTTAATAAATGAGCGTGCATTTGGATCACTTAGCTGGGCTTTGTAGTTAAATTGGAGGGTTTGGGTATCGGTAGGAACCTGCCACGCATCACTGGTTATAGTTGCATTATTTCCAGTAAATCGAACCGCTTGGCCACTGGTTCCTGCACTTTCTAAACTGATTGGTGTGTGTTCGCTGACCGACCAACCTGCCAAGATTTGACCAACCTGGAAATTATCGAGGCGTAAATAGGCTTTATTTTGGGCTTCTAGCTGAAACCGGACTTTAATCGTTTGGCCTTGGAAGCGCTGCAAATCAATTGCCAGCCGTTGCCAACCTTGATTGGTTGAGCCACTCAGATAATTTTTTGGTAGCAGTGTTGCAACTTCGAAATGATCGCCACTTAAGACACTGATGGCAACTGATTGGCGAGCAGCATTATCATGGCTATGGCCTGCTTGATAATCAAACCGTACCTGTTGGGCGGTCAGTGGCACAGTGAAACCAAATGAGGTGAGCTGTGTAGCATTGCCATGCACATAGACATGATTTGGATATTGCTCATGCGTATCAAAGCTAACCAATTGATGATTACTAACGTGCCAGCCGGGTACATCTTGCATAACCTGTAATTGCCTAATTTGGCTGCTAGGTTTGCCTAAACTTGCATTAGTAAATTGAAGTTTAATAGTTTTACCCCGATAGCCTACCAGATCGATTTTCCCAAGTTGCCAACCTGCTTGCTGCGAGCTGATAAATTCATGGCCCTTTGGTAGTTCGCGGATCTCAAAGGCTTCGCCACTGAGAATTGCAACTTGAAGTGATCGGGTTGTGTTGGGATTATCAAGATCGCCAAGCATATATTCAAAATGAACACTGGTAGTCGCTGCTGGCACTAAGAAATCAATGCTTGTAGCTTTCGTTTTGATTCCCTGTAGGTTAATTGGCGTTTGTTCTAATACGGATACTAGTTGTTTGGGTTGTTCAAAAGCGGCATTTTCAATCACATCAAAGCCAACAAAGCCTTGCTCGAAGTCAGTATTTAATGGATGTATATCAGCGTTAGAAGGTAGACTATGAGTACGTACAAAACTCGCGTTGGAGATATCCCATCCAGGCACGGCCCAATTCAGCATGAAACGATCAAGTGAAGTAACTTGTGGCTCGGTTGGCCACCAATCATTGACAATTTTAATTTTAATCATTTGACCGCGAAATGCTTGTACGTCTACTACCGCTTCACGCCAGCCATCGGTTAATCTTCCACCCAAGGTTCCTTGATCAATGCGGGTTACCGTGGTGAAGCTAGGGCCACTCAAAATATCAACAAACAGCGGTGCATGCCCATCATTGAGCCAACGTCCAGTTCGATAGTTGAAAGAAAGGCTCTGCGTCTGATAGGTAATATTGATCGGCATTGAGGTGAGATTGGCGTTTGCTCCCGTAATGACGGCATGTGCCCCAATCAGAGCGTCATTTTGAATCGCAAATTCGCCAACTGTTGATAGTTCCCAATCGGGGATCTCTTGGGTTAGCTGGATATTCCGTACTTGCGCCGAGGGTTGATCGGTCCACCACCAGTCGTTAATAAAGCGAAGTTTGATGGTTTGGCCCCGAAACGCTTGAATATTTAATGCGCCATTTTGCCAACCAAGCCGATATTGACTCTTAATGCGACTATTACTAATGTTGGTAACGGTAGCGAAGTTTGCCCCACTCAATACTTCGATATGCAGTGGTGTAATACTATCGGCAGTTTTACGGCCAACCATATATTCAAAGCGCAACATTTGCGTAGTTTCGGGCACAGTTACGGAATCGGTCGTAAAAGATTGATTAGCATTTGTGATGCTGAATGATTCAGGATTGATCATTGCCAGAACCTCACGGTCACGGGCAAATTCGCAATTTAGCGGGTAATTTGTATGCGGTAAGGCTTGATTGGTATGCTTAACGCTGGCATTTTGTGGCTGGTTTGGCGTTGGCTCTAAATCTGGTAGTTCAAGGCTTGCGGCTGGTTCTGGGCATGGATCGGCTTCTACATTAAGCGTAGAGGATTCGCCATCATCAGAATCAAGCAATAGATCATTTAATGGTGCTTGATTGGCGGTTGGGTGAGCCTTGGGCGCAGTTGATTGTGCTGGGGTTGAAGGGACGATACCAATCATCATACTACTTACAATCAACATACTCATAACACGGCGTATTGGAATCATCGGAGCCTTCCTTGTTTTGCTAGAAGCTGACAATCGTAGCGCTACCCCAACCCTAGATACACAAACCTAGTATTTTTGGCATGACACGATCAAATTGGCTCAAATTAGGTCAATTGGGCTAGTATGAGGAATCCATGTGGGATCTATATAGTAGGACTTTTAGCCATGTCGAAATAACCAACGACGAATATCTAGGTGCGACGTAAACCAACCAGCGGCTTTAAAACAAAGCAGTGTTGCGTGATAACCAAAGCTGTAGCTCGAATCTATGAATCATTACCATACGACAACCAATCAGAGAGTGCATGAGTAAAAAGGCTACTTTTTACTTGACACAGAACGCATGTTCTACTATACTCACAGCCAGCATATTTGTTCTCAAATGGTTGACTCACAGGAGGTTCGCTATGGCCATCACAAGTCGCGATCTACGTTCAGCGGAGGTTGTGCGCCGCACGAGACCTACCACCGTGATTACCTTACCGCAAACGCGGCAGCGGTATAGCAGTCGCTCAGTGGGCTTTGGTGTGCATAACAAATTTGCTTATGCCATCTGTATTATTTTGGCGTTGTTCTTAGCTAATGCCATGTTCAGCCCAATTGTTTCGTGGTTCAAGGTTAAATACGATGATGTGAAATATGGCCGCCCACGCACGATGCAAACCACCGCCTTTGTCGGCCACGATGAAACCAATGGCTTGCCTTCACACTTTGTCGCAATGAATATGGAACGCCGAATTGTGATTGTTGAAATGCCTGGTGGTGATCCAGCTAAAGCCCGAACGATTGTTGGCCCATATCTCTTTGGGGCCGGCGAAGATTTGACCCCTGTTAGCTTGCGCTTTGCCGATGTCAATGCTGACCAACGTTTGGATATGTTGGTGAGCGTCAAACAAGAAGAGATGGTCTATATCAATGATGCGAGCAGCAATCAATTTCGCATGATCACCAGCGAAGAGCTAGCCAAACTGCAACAATAGGTATCAACGATTTCAGGGTAACCGAGAGTCAACAGCAAATATGTGAGTATCTACACCAATTCAGAGTCGCAACTGCGGCTCTGAATTTTTTATAGTTTGGTAAGTACTATCGCTCTAGCCCGATTGAAGATCAATTAATCACCGCGAAAATTGCGCAGCGTGCTAGCTAAACAAAGCATTAGAATCGCCTAAAAACGCTTGACATATCAATAGTTTGCACTATACTTCACAATATCAATTAAGCTGCGCGACGGGGCGCGAGCCTCGGTTGGGCAGCCTCAAATTCGCTTGGCAAGAGCGGCTCGTTTTGTGGTGTTTCCAAAGGAGTGTGCGGGATGGACATCTCCCCCAACGCAATTCCCGATGTTGTAGTGCGGCGATTGCCAATTTACGCACGTAGCCTGAGTTATTTGGCTGAAGAAGGTGTTCGTTCGGTTTCCTCACAGGAGTTAGGCGAACGAATTGGGGTTACTGCCGCTCAAATTCGTAAAGATCTTTCTTATTTTGGTGAATTTGGCAAGCAAGGCATTGGCTATAACGTCGAGTATTTGCTGGGACATATTCGACGGATTTTGGGTTTGCACGAAGTTTGGCCCGTGGTGTTGGTTGGGGTCGGGCCACTTGGCCAGGCTATCGCCCGCTACGAGGGCTTTCGTACCCGTGGCATCGACATTATTGGGGTTTTCGATAACGATACCTCGAAAATTGGTTTGCAACTAGGCCGCAACACCGTCCAGCCCGATTCCGATTTACCTAAAATTTTGCAAGAGCATAATATTCGCTTGGCGATTGTGGCTGTGCCAGCGGTTCGCGCTCAAGAAGTCGTCGATGTATTGGTGCAAAACGGGGTTCAAGGCATTTTGAATTACGCGCCAATTGTGGTGCAAACCCCCGATAATGTTTGGGTGCGCCATATCGATCCAGTAGCATTGTTGCATAGCATGACCTATTATCTTTCGCGTGAAGATGAACACCACGCCATGAACGAGCATTGAGCTAGCGATCAACCCTGGCTCAGCAAAATGGCTAGTTGTTGCAAAAGTTGCTCAATCTGCCCCTCAAGTTTACGTCGCCCAAGCCCCAAACGGCCAGCGATGGTTTGTTGGGCAACCCCATGCAGCAAAAGCCCTAGCAAACGGGCTTGCTCGCTTTCCAATAATGGCAAACATGCCCGTAATGCAACATGAGCGGCGGTTGACCCGCCAAATTCATGTTGTAAATTTAACCCTGCTTGTCGCCCTTGCTCACCCACATGAAACCCCGCTGTGAGCACCGCCAATAGATTGCGTACATCCTCAATCTGCCAAACTCGTCGCGGCGGGCGTTGTTGTAGTTCCAATAAATTTAGCACATCGAGCTGGCCTTGGCGAAACGCGACTGCGCTAATTTCGTCGCTGAGGGTGGGCATTGGCTGGGTGATTAATTCGGCAAGCCATTGGGCTTTGAGTGGGGTTAGTGGTTTGCTCAGCACGGCGCTACAACCAGTAGCCAGCGCCGCCCATTCACGTTGTGGCGTTAATTCGCTGCTGATCGCCACCAAATGCACCGGAGCATGCCGTCCTTGGGCGACGGCATCGCTAATTGCTGCCGCCAAAACTGTGCTTTCCAAGCGTGGCAAGGTTGGGTCGGGCAACTTAATATCCAACAAGCCTAACATGGGTTGCTTGGTTTGATCGTGTTCGAACCAATGCCATGCTTGGCGAATTGAACGCCAAATTGTTACTTCGAAGCCTGCTTCTTGCAACAACAGCTCAGCTAAAGTGGCATGAACTTCACTATCTTCGACCACAAATGCACGATAGCTCACCGATAATCCTCCTGAAAAGCTAGGCTGATAGGCGGGGCAATTGAATACAAGCCCAAGCACCTTGGCGATTTTCGAGCTGAAGTCTGGCTCCAATCAGGCTGAGATTGGCCAAAACGCCGCGTAAACCAAAGCCATAGCCACGCCCATCGCTGCTGCTTGGGGCTAAATCGAGCACATGCTGGGGAAAGCCAGCCCCATTGTCGTGAATAATCAGGTTAATCTGCTCAGCATGTGGCTCAACAATTAAGCGAATCTGCTGGCCGCCATGATCAAGGCTATTTTTCAAGAGATTATAAATCGCCCGACCAAGCAAGCGTTGGTTGGTGTCCACTTGCAGATTTTGAATATTAAGTTGAATTTGCGGTTTGTTGGCTTTTTGGGCAAAGGCGGCGCTGGCCTCTAAACGAGCAGTTTCAGCGCAACATAGTTCGGCTAAATCAACCGGAGTTTGTTGCAGCATGGCCCTGGTTTGTGCTCGGGCAATATCCAACAGATCGTGCATTTGCTGGCCGATATCTTCAATTTGTACCCGCAGCAAGTTCCATAATTGTGGGCGTTGTGGCTGTGATTCCAACACACTGATCAGGCCTGTGGCTCCATCGATCGGCGAACGCAGATCATGAATTGAGGAGCGCAACAGTTCGCGGAGAAATTCGGCTTCATCGCGGGCGTGGGTGGCCTCGCGTCGCGCTTGTTCGAGCCGTAGCGAAAGTTGTTGAGCTTCGCTCATCTCAACACTGATTCGTAGCAAAAATAATGGCAGTAGCAGCAGGGCAAAATTCAACTCGCCAGTGGCAATTGTGAAAGCTAAGCCACCAAGCAAAATCACATAGGGAATGCTGCGTTTGGCAAAGGTATCGATCGTTAGTTGATCGCTGCGAGGGCTGCTAGCGTTGGGGTGAATCGCCGCAGCGTGGGCTAAAATCAGCCAAGCCACGCAATATAATGCGCCAATCGGCAAGACAACCAGCTTGCTTCGGTCGAAAATCCAAGCCAAATCGACCAAGCTCAAGGCCAAAATGCCGCTGCTCAGTTGGCGAAATAGTTGTTGCCAGCGTTGAGGCTGTTGCTGACGAATCAGATCAAGTGCATACAGTAACGAAAGATCAGCGCCAACAAACAGGCCATCATACCAAGCGACATTTGGCACAACTTGGCGAATCGCGATGGTCGTGATAATCATCAAGCCAACGCTGAGGGCAAACCAATCGAGCACAATGCTACTACGGCGGCGTTGGCTAAACGGCAAACTGACAAAAAATGCCCCAGCCATCACCACGGTTGGCACATAAATAATGATTGGTAGCATAACTTGGCTCAAGCCTTTGATGCTAGTTAGCGAGCCACCTAAACCACGATAAAAGGCCAGCATGCCCCATTGCACCGCTAAAATCCGCCAGCCTTTAGCCAAGGCTGAATGCGGGCGTTGAATTGCAGGCAACCAAAAACGCCCGACACACACCAGCAAAATAATCACCTCAACCAGGCGGCTGATTGGGGCCGAACGTTTGCCGAGTGCGGGCCAAAGCAGGGCAGCTGCCAAATACAGCAAGGCGGCAGCATACCACCAACGACTATACAACAAGCGATTCCAGCGTTCGTGCATATGGCGATTGTACGCGAGGCTGCCCTTTGAGGCAATCGGGCCTAGCGTGAGCAAAGACGGCTTTTTGCTCACGCCCAAACGAGCATCAGTGATTGATGCCGATAATCGAGCGGCCAGCGCTCGGATTTAATAGAGAATTTGGGGTTGTTGGGCAGAATGTGGTTTGGTGCAAGCCAGCACGATTCAAGAAAGATAGCCACCACTCAATGGCGCTTGATCAATTAACCCTTGGCTCACGGCCCAATCGAAAAAGCTATGTAAGGCGGCCTTGGCAACTTCACGTTGTGCCAAACTGAGACTGCTCAAATAGGCTTGCACCCAGTAGGTTGAAATGCTATCGAGTTCGTTGGGATAGCCACTATCGATCCAGCGTTGGGCAAAATCGTCGAGATATTCGTTGTAATCGGCGGCCAGTTGCGGGCGGGTGCGCACCAACGTTCCAGCAAAACTATCCAAAGCGCCCAACAACGTGCGCTCGTGAACCAAAAGTTCTTGCATAGTCATCGTAACTCCAAACAATTCAAAATAAAGGCGCAGCCCACATCATTGGAGGCTGCGCTATAACTGCGGTCTAAATTCTAGCGCTTGAACCCGGTAATTGCGACAACCCCTGAGCGCGGCACTTCGTTACCACCAATTGGCCAGTGGCTGCTCAGTTCGGTCAAGCTCTTGGATTCTTCACCTGGGTGTTGAATCGCCAAGAACAGGGTTCGGCCATCAGGCGACCAGCATGGCCCAGTCATTTCGCTTTCCACTGGCCCGGAGGCAAATTGGAAGGCGATCCCAGCATCAGGGCCGCTGGTGCGGAAGAAGAAGAGACCGTTGTTGCCTTGGAATTTGTAGATCCCTTTGTTGGTGCGTGATGATGAGATGTCGGTTACCATCCACAAGTTGCCTTCGCCATCGAACACCAAATTGTCGGGCGATGAGAAGCCGCTTTGCGAGCCACCAACCGCGAAGATGCTCCATTCGAAGCTGGTTGCAGCTGGATTATTGTCGGTTTCGGCCATGCGCACGATTTGGCCGTGGAAGTTGCCGTGGCCAGTATTATTGGTCAAGGCAACATAGACACTGCCATCGAGTGGGTGAATTTCAATATCTTCTGGGCGATCAACGGGCGTGGCTTTGAGCGCCATGGCAGCGGCTTGGGTATCGGCCAAAACATCGGCTTGCGAGCTAAATAGCAAATTGCCTTTGCTATCTTTGGCACTTTGCAAGGCGCTTTGGCTATTGTAATCGAGCAAAATCCACTTGCCATTGGCAAAGTCGGCGGCATAGAGTTGGCCGCTTTCGAGAATTTGCATATTGCCTGGGCGATCTGCCAAGTTGGTCAATTTGCGGTCAGCCACAAACTTATAGACGCATGAATCGGCTTTGTCATCGCCCATATAGGCTACAACCGTGCCGTCGCTGCCAACTCGTACCGCTACATTTTCGTGGCGGAAGCGACCCATGGCGGTATGTTTGCGTGGCATGCTGTTTTTATCGAATGGATCAACTTCGACGACCCAACCGTAGTGGCGCTTGCCGTAGATTTCTGGTTCCCAGCCATAGCCAGTTGGTGCTGGATTTGGATAATCTTGGAAGTTTTCTTCGCAGCTCAGTGCTGTGCCCCAAGGTGTTACACCACCGGAACAATTGCCAAGTGAGCCAATTGCCATCGGGCCACCATCAAGTTGCGCGGCTGGGCCAGTTAAGGTGATTGGAGTAGTTGCATCGATGCGGCGGTTGTGAGCGGTATCAGTTTGGTCGAAATACCAACGGCCATCGCTATTGCGCTTAACCCGAATCACGCTCATGCCAACCATATGCTTTTCGGCGTTAATTTGATCGCCAGATTTTGCGCCTGAGCCAGTGTAGCCCGAGATAAACATAGGGTTGATATATTCGTGGTTGACCAGCAACAAACCATCAGTGCTGGATAAATCGCTGCGGGTAAAGCCAAATTGTGGGCGATTTTGGTCGAGGCCTTTTTGGAGCATATCGATTGGGAAGAACGCCAGGAAATCGGCATTTTCGCCAAACAAACTGCCATCGCCCATATCATGGCCGCGGTGGGCCAACAAATCGTAGCGGAAGCCTTCGGGCAAAATCAAATCGTCGGCGGTGCTGGGGCTGATTGGTTTGAAGGGCAATGAACCTTGAGCTTGGCGTTGAGCCAAGGCTGGGGCTGACAATGGAGCATGATAGTGCGCCGCTTCAGCAGTTTGCAGATCTAAGGGCAAGGCCGCGACCGCAGCAGCGGCAGCACCACTGGCAACAAGGGTCCGGCGATTGATCCGACGTTCTAATAAATCGTGCCAAATACTTTTGCGCTCTGCACGCTGATCGTGGCTGGTCATTGAAATCCCTCCAAAGTTGGCAACACACCATTCATTTCAACTGGACACAGCCAAAGCATACGTAAGCCATGTCAAGCCCAACTCATCAGTATGTAAAGATCAGATTAAGAAATGAGGGTGCTATAATGAACGCTAGCAATAATCAAGGAGGTTTCCCCATGGCAGTACGTCGGGTATTGCAAATAGAAGATCCAACTGATGCAGTGGTATTACGGGCCAAGGCCAAACGCATCACCAGTTTTGATCAAAGTTTGGCTGGTTTAGTTGATGATATGATTGAAACCATGCGCGAAGCTCGGGGTGTTGGCATTGCCGCGCCGCAAGTTGGGGTTTCACGGCGCGTAGTGGTGATTGAAGAGCCAGCCCAATACGAAGAACATGAAGATGGTACGCAGACCCAAATTGCTCCCGCCGTGCTGTATGTGATGGTCAACCCAGAGATTATCAAAGCCAGCGAAGAAACCCATATGCTGCAAGAAGGCTGTTTGAGCCTGCCTGGCCGCTATACCAAAGTGCCGCGCAATAAATGGGTAACGATCAAATATTACGATTTGAAGGGTCGCGAACAGCGCTTGCGCCATATTCCTGCTGAAGATTACAAAGTTGGGCACATTGCTCAGCACGAGTTGGATCACCTTGATGGGATTATGTTTACCGACCGCATGACCGAAGAAAGCAAATTGGTCGATTATCGCAAAGAAAGTGAAAGCGCACGCCTCAAACGGCGCGGTTTGTTGGCGCGTAAAAAACGCCCCGATGCTGAACTCGAATCAGAATCGACAACCAATGAATAAATGTAATGGTTAATCGATGACAGCCCCTCACCCCCTAGCCCCCTAGCCCGCAGGCGAGGCGAGGGGGAACCGAGTTACAAGTGCTCCCCTCTCCCGCCGCAGTGGGAGAGGGGCTGGGGTGAGGGAATGAACGTCATCCATCATTACAATAAGCAGCTGCTTCGTCGAAGCAACGCTTAGCGATAATTAATTTTCAGCCAAGCAATCTGCGTTTAGAATAGGGCGACTTCTGCGCCGATATTCTGTTTGAAGGAGTTCACGATGCGCGTGTTGATCACGGGAGCAGCAGGGTTTTTAGGCTCGCACTTGTGTGAGCGGTTTCTGTCCGAAGGTCACTCGGTTGTTGGGATGGATAATTTCATCACTGGCAACCCCGAAAATATTGCCCATTTAGTTGGCCGCGAAGGCTTTCAATTCATTCGCCACGATGTGACCAACTATATTTTCTTGCCTGGCCCGCTCGATGCAGTCTTGCACTTTGCCTCGCCAGCCTCGCCAATCGATTATCTTGAACTGCCGATTCAAACGCTCAAGGTTGGGGCTTTGGGAACCCACAATGCCCTCGGTTTGGCCAAAGCCAAAGGTGCCCGCTTCTTGATCGCCTCAACCTCAGAGGTTTATGGCGATCCGCAAGTTCACCCTCAACCCGAAACCTATTGGGGCCACGTCAACCCAATCGGGCCACGCGGGGTTTACGATGAAGCCAAACGCTTTGCCGAAGCCATGACCATGGCCTACCACACCTACCACGGCGTGCAAACGCGGATTGTGCGGATTTTCAACACCTATGGTCCACGTATGCGCTTGGCTGATGGTCGGGTTGTGCCTAACTTTATTCAACAAGCGCTGCGCGGCGAGGCATTAACGCTCTACGGCGATGGCTTGCAAACCCGCTCGTTCCAATTCGTTGGCGATTTGGTCGAAGGCGTGTATCGTTTGTTGCTCTCCGATGAGGTTGAGCCGGTTAATATTGGCAATCCCCACGAGTTCACGATGCGTGAGTTTGCCGAAATCGTCAATGCCATGACTGGCAATCCCGCTGGTACGGTGATTAAGCCCGAACTACGCATCAAAGACGACCCCCAAAATCGCCAGCCTGATATTAGCAAAGCCAAACGGGTATTGAATTGGGAGCCACAAGTCACTTTGCAAGCAGGCTTGGAACAAACGATTCCATGGTTTGCTGAGCAATTGCGCCAACGTGGCGAAATTAAATAAGTCCAACGTAGGCTATTCCAAGCTCCTGAGCATCGGCGTGGATGGCTCGGGCTTTTGGTATGCGATCGATTTGCCGCATTTGCAACGAAGAAGCCGAGGAAGGTCATGCAGCGTCACGCATTAACTTGGCGCTCCGTGCAGCCATTGGATTGGTTGCTAGCTAGCTTGGGGCTGGCAGGAGTGGCAATTATTACTCTGCTGCCCTTCACGCAGGCAGCAACCTTGATTATTTGTGGCATGCTGCTAGTTTGCATGCTGATTCAGCCTGCCGTAGGTTTGAGCCTGACGGTTGCCACGGTCATGCTTCAAGAGTTATTGAGCTTTCCGCTGGGCCTGACCGCCACCCATGTGATTGGGATTATGGCGCTGGGGGCGTGGTTGCTGTATGGCATGGCGCAGCGCAAAATCATCATCGACACAACTTTGCTGGTGCCATGGAGCCTGTTTTTGATGGCCTTGCTGCTCTCGGCGGGACTGACCGAATATAACGCGGTTGATGCCTTGAAGCAGGTGGTGCGTTGGTTTATGGCCTTGCTGGCCTTTGTGGTGACGGTTGCCACAATTACCACGCCCAAACGCGCGATTGGCCTGATTGCGGTGATGTTCACGGTTGGGGTCATCGAGGCACTGATCGGTATTCAGCAATATCGCGTGGGTGCTGGGCCATTTGCCATTGGCGAAACTGTGCGGGCTTATGGCACAATCGGTAAGCCCAACACCTTTGCCGGCTTTTTGGAGTTGATGTGGCCCATGACTTTGAGTGTAGCCTTGGGCTTGCTCTGGTTTTGGTGGCAGCAGCGCCAACGCTGGCACTATTTAATTGGCTCGGCCTTGAGTGCTGGCGCAAGCCTGATCATTTTGGCGGCAGTTGGGGTTAGTTTTTCGCGCGGCGCTTGGATTGGCATTATGGGTGCGGTGGTGGTGATGCTGCTGGCGGTTGATCGGCGGCGAGCCTTGCCATTAATCGCGCTTGGTGGAATCTTGCTGTTGGCGATTATCAGCCAACCTGAGCTTTTCCCCCCAGTGATTACCGAGCGAATTAGCAGTCTAACCAACAATTTACGGATTTTTGATGCTGGGCGGGTGACGGTTACCGATGAAAATTTTGCGGTTGTCGAACGCATGGCCCATTGGCAAGCGGGGGCAAATATGTTTTTGGCTCATCCGCTGCTCGGAGTTGGCCCCGACAACTTCAATCGAGCCTATCCCGAATTTTTTGTCGGGCGCTGGTCGGAATCGCAAGGCCACTCGCACAACTACTACATTCATATTGCGGCAGAAGCTGGCATTTTAGGCTTTGTTGCTTATCTCGTGCTGATTGCAGCGGTCTATCGTCAAGCCTATTTGGCAATTCAGGCGACGCGCGGCACGGTTTGGCAGATGGTAGCAATTGGCTGCTGTGGTATCATAACCGCCATTCAATTGCATAATGTTTTCGATAATCTCCATGTGTTGAATTTTGGAATTCATTTGAGCGCAGTGTGGGCCTTATGTGTGGTTCTGACACAGCGCCAAGGGTGGCGTGCATGACATATTTAGTAACGGGTGGTGCGGGTTTTATTGGCTCGCATTTGTGCGAAACACTGTTGCAGCGTGGCGAACGTGTCATTGCATTCGATAATTTCAACGATTATTACAGCCCTGAACGCAAACGCCGTAACGTAGCAGGTTTGCTTGATCATCTCAATTTTGTGCTGTGGGAAGGCGATTTGCGCGATCCGGCCAGTTTATTGGCCTTGTTTGAGCAACATCGGCCAAGCCATGTAGCGCATTTGGCAGGCATGGCCAACCCGCGCTATTCGTTGCAATACCCCGCTTTGTATAGCGCCGTCAATGTTGAAGGCTCGGTCAATGTCTGGCAAGCGGCGATTCAATATGGCATTCAGGCCTTTGTTCAAGCCTCAACATCGTCGGTGTATGGGCTTGCACCAACCCCATGGCACGAAGAATTAGCCACCGATCGACCATTATCGCCCTATGCTGCTACCAAAAAAGCCTCAGAACTGCTGGCCTATACCTTCCACTACCAAACCCAAATTCCGACCCGCGTGGTGCGCTTTTTCACGGTCTATGGCCCCAAAGGCCGCCCCGATATGACCCCAACAATTTTTGTTGAGGCCATGCGCAAGCAAGAGCCAATTGTGCTTTACAATGGCGGGGTTGATGTTTACCGCGATTGGACCTACGTTGATGATATTGTTTCAGGGGTGATTGCGGTCCTCGATAGCGATCGCGCCTTTGATATTTTCAATTTAGGCAACTCAACTCCGGTGATGCTACGCAGTTTTATTGATACGCTGCAAGCAATTACTGGCTTGAATGCAATTATTGAAGCCAAGCCTTTATCATCTGCCGACCCGCCAATTACCTTTGCCGACACCTCCAAGGCGCAACAATTGCTGGGTTGGAAGCCAACCATCGATATCGAGGATGGCCTAGAGCGCTATTGGCATTGGTATAAAACCGAGTACGATTGCTAGATCGGCATCGTGTTAGAAACAAACTGGATCATTATGAAATCGCAAACGCAAGCAAATCCTGCTAGTTTACGCCCTGAGCAAACCAACCAAGGCTTGCCGCGTCCGGCTGAAACCGAATCGCTCGAACAATTGGTTGAACAGGCCGCCGAAGCTGCACCGTTACCTGCCGATGCACTGCCCGACGATTTAGCCGAGGTGCGTTCGAGCGGCTTTTCGCTACGTGATAAATTTCTGAATGTTAAATCCTTGGCATCGTTTGGCATTGCTTTTGCGATTCTGGGCTTAGCATTTTGGCGAGCCGATATTAACCTCGCTGAGATGTGGCAGCAGATTCTTCAGACCAATCTTTGGCTGTATAGCGCTGGTTTTATTGTTTTCTATGGTCTTTTTCCAATTCGCGCCTGGCGCTGGCGGATTATCTTGCGTAGCGCTGGCTTTGAGGTTGATAGCCCGCAATCACGTAAAAATTGGTCGGGGATTGCGGCATTAAGCGAGTTTATTGGGCTTTCGTGGTTTGCCAACTGCGTCGTGCCTGCCAAACTGGGCGATGCCTATCGGGGTTATTTGGTTAAGAAAAACGGCAACGCCTCATTCTCGCGCACCTTGGGTACAATTTTCGCCGAACGCATTGTCGATATGATTGTGCTGTTTGGCATGTTGGTAGTTTCGGGCTTATTGGTCTTTCAAGGCCATCTCAATAGCTGGACCGAAAAATTATTTATCATCGGGATTGTCTTTACAATTTTGCTGGTGATTGGTTTGATGTCGATGCGCTATCTGAGTCCGTTGATTCGCCGCGCCTTGCCCCAACGTTTCCACGATTTTTATGCTCGCTTCGAGGAAGGCACGCTTTCATCATTTCGACCTTCACGCCTGCCAATTTTGCTGATTTTGACAATCATTGTTTGGCTGGGCGAGTCGATGCGCTTGTTTTTCGTAATTGAGGCCATGGGTGGTTTAGGCTTATCGTTATCAGCGATTATTTTTGTGGCCTTAGCTAGCTCATTGTTGACCGCCGTGCCAGCCTTGCCTGGTGGCTTGGGCTTGGTCGAGGTCGGGATTGCTGGTGTGATGATGTTGTTTAGTGTCGGCCAAACCACTAGCACTGCCGTGGCGTTTCTTGATCGGATCATCAATTATTGGAGCATCGTGATTTTGGGGTTGGTTTTGTATCTGTTTAGCAAACGAAAGTGAGCCAGCCATGTTAACTGCTAGCGAACGCGATGCACTTGTAGCGACCATTTTACACTTGCCTGCTCAACTACATGCCTTGGTTGATCGTTTGGATCTTGAGCAATTGAACACGGCCTATATATCGAATGAATGGACAATCGCCCAAAATATCCATCATCTTGCTGATACACAGATGACTCTGTTTATTCGCATAAAACTCTTGTTGTTGGAAGATTACCCAACGCTCAAGCCGTTTGATCAGGATACATGGGTCACAACTGTTGATAGCGTTGGCCCAATCGAAACCTCCTTGACGATTTTACAAGGCTTGCAAGAACGGGCAGCAACCTTGGTAAATTCACTTGATTTGGCCAGTTTTGAACGGACTGGTTGGCATCCCGAAAATGGCGAAACGACGCTTGAGCAAGTGGTGCGGTACTATGCCCGTCACGGCGAGCTGCATCTTGAGCAAATTGGTCAGGTGCTAGCAGCAGCCAAATGATCCACGAAGAACACGAAGGGCACGCAGAATCGAAACCGCGAAGAACGCGAAGGAGTGGGGGGATGCGACTTACAAGGGTAGGTTTTTAACAATGCTTGGGTGGGATGGACTGTCGATTGGCATGCCCTAGCCCCCTCCCCCGCAGGCGAGGCGAGGGGGAATCATCACACCAGGATTATTCGATCGCCCCTCGCCCGCCGCAGTGGGCGAGGGGTTGGGGGTGAGGGGACGCAATATGTTCTATGCTCTTAACTTATGCACATAGCAATTGATTACAATGCAGCGGTACGTCAGGGCGGCGGAATTGGCCGCTTTGTTCGCGAAATAACTCAGGTCGCCGCGCAGGCAGCGCCTCAGCATCGCTTCTCGCTGTGGTATGCTGCGCGTGGGCTTGACCCAAAAAGTGCTCAGATGCAGGCCTTGCATGAGCTTCAACGGCGTTTGCCCAATATCAAGCCGCGCCCAATTCCAATTAATGAGCGCTTGTTGACGATTCTTTGGCAACGCTTGCGCATGCCCTTGCCTGTCGAGACGATTGTTGGGGCGGTTGATGTGGTGCATGGCACTGATTTTGTGTTGCCGCCGACCAAGGCTAAAACGCTGCTCTCGATTCACGATTTTGCCTATATTATTCACCCTGAAACTGCGCCACCCGAGTTGCGGCGTTATTTGGGTGGGGTTGTACCGCGCAATGTGCGCCGCGCCGACCATATTCACGTTAATTCGCGGGCAACCAAAGCCGATATGGAGCGCTTGCTGGGCACAGCACCCTCTAAATCGACAATCGTTTATTCGGGTAGTGGCAGCGATTTTTATCCTCGGCCTGCGGCGGAAATTGCCGAAATGCGCCAACGCTTGGGCTTGCCCGAACGCTACCTTTTAAATGTAGGCACGGTGCAGCCGCGCAAAAATGTTGAGCGTTTGATCGAAGCCTTTGGTCAATTGCCCGCTGAGTTGCGCAGCCAGCCCTTGGTGATCGGCGGCAAACGGGGTTGGTTGGCCGAGCCAATTTATGCAGCGGTACAACGCCATGGCCTTGAGCAAGCAGTCATCTTCTTGGATTTTGTCAGCGACAGCGATTTGCCCAAGCTCTATAGCGGCGCGACCGCCATGGTTTATCCCTCGTTGTATGAAGGATTTGGCGTGCCGATTGTTGAAGCTCAAGCATGTGGCACACCCGTGATTACCTCAACCATCTCCAGTTTGCCCGAAATTGCTGGCAACGCGGCCTTGCTGGTCGATCCACATGATACAGCGGCACTAACAGCGGCTTTACAAAAAATTTTAACTGAGCCTGATGTTTGCCAAAGCTTGGCTGAAGCAGGCCCACGCCAAGCCGCTAAATTTACGTGGGAAGGCACTGGTTTGGGCGTTTTGGGGTTATACGAATTGCTGGGGTAACAAGCCTAAAATGCCAACGCCCCTAGCTCGCCATTGAACCAGGGGCGTAATTGATGCTTAGCCCAAACGTTCCAACACCGCTGCCCCAACTTCTTTGGTTGAGCGGCCTTGGCCTGCAGGCGCTAAATCGCCAGTTAAAATGCCTGCATCGATCGTTGCATATACGGCTTTTTCGACTGCCTCAGCCTCGGTATCTAAGCCCAAGGAATAGCGCAACAGCAAGGCTACGCTCAAAATTGTCGCCAGTGGATTGGCCACGCCTTTGCCAGCAATATCGGGAGCGCTGCCGTGAATTGGCTCGTACAAACCAGCTTTGCCCGCACCAAGCGAGGCCGATGGCAACAAGCCCAACGAGCCAGCCAACATCGACGCTTCGTCGGTCAGAATATCGCCAAACATATTTTCAGTCACAATCACATCGAAGTCGGCAGGGCGGCGCAACAAGTGCATCGCACAGGCATCGACCAAAATATGCTCAAGCTGAATATCAGGGAATTCTTCGGCAACCACTCGGCTGGCGACGCGCCGCCATAAGCGTGAGGTTTCCAAGACATTGGCTTTATCGACCGAGGTAACTTTGCCACGGCGAGTCCGTGCCAATTCACAAGCCCGCCGCACCACGCGCTCGATTTCGCTGGTGGTATAGACACAGGTATCGACAGCTTGTTCTTCGTCGGGGCGAATGTAGACACAGGTTTTATCGCCGAAGTAAATCCCGCCAGTTAATTCGCGCACTACCAACAAATCGACCCCTTCGACCAAATCGGGGCGCAATGGTGAGCGGCTAGCTAAGGCGGGCGTGACGGTCACAGGCCGCAAATTGGCATACAAGCCCAAGGTTTTGCGAATGCCCAACAAGCCTTGTTCTGGTCGAACTTTGGCCTTGGGATCATCCCACTTGGGGCCGCCAACCGCGCCCAGCAGCACGGCATCGGCGGCTCGGCAGATTTCGATTGTGGCTTCGGGCAACGCTGTGCCGTGGGCATCGATTGCACAACCACCGATTAAGCCTTCGCTGAAACTAAAACTATGGCCGTAGCGTTCACCGACGGCCTTGAGCACCTCAACCCCCTCAGCGACAACTTCGGGGCCGATGCCATCGCCTGGTAATAAAGCAATTGTTGCCTGCATCAAAACACTCCTTGCTAATTTAACCAACAAGCGGTGGCGTTCCCTCACCCCCTAGCCCCCTCTCCCGCCTGCGAGCGAGGGGGGAACCACAAAGCCAAAGCTCCCTTCTCTCACGCATGGGAGAAGGGTTGGGGATGAGGGAACGTCACTCTACCAAGCCTTATTATGCTCCAACCGTATTGACGCGGGCGGCATGGCTAGCTTCATAGGCTTGGATTGCAGTTTCTTGGGCTTGAATATAGCCTAATTGATCGACTCCATGCAATAAGCAATGTTTGGAGAAGGCATCAATTGGGAAGCTGATGGTTTCGCCTGCCACATGCACTTGTTGGTTTTCAAGGTCAACGCTGACATCGATGGTTTGGTTAGCTAGGCATTGCTCGGTCAAACGAGCCAAGGTTGGTGCATCGACCACGATTGGCAAAAGGCCATTTTTCAAAGCATTGCCTTTGAAAATATCAGCAAAATAGGTGCTGATCACTGCTTGGAAGCCAAAGCCTTGCAAGGCCCACGGTGCATGTTCACGCGAAGATCCACAGCCAAAGTTATGGCCTGCAATTAGCACGCCAGCGCCTTGAGCATAGGGTTGGTTCAACACAAAATCTGGCTCACCGCGCCAGTCGGTAAACAATGCTTCACCCAAGCCATTTTTATCGGTAACCTTTAAATAGCGGGCCGGAATGATCTGATCGGTGTCGATATTTTCAATTGGTAAGGCCACTGCTTTGGCCTGAAAAGTATTAATTGGTTGCATTTTTAAAAACCCCATATGTAAAGTCAAAAGTCAAAGTTCAAAAGGCAAAATAAACAGTATCAAAGGCAAAAGTCAAAACCACAGATTATTTTGATTTTTGCCTTCTGCCTTTTGACTTTACAAGATTTCGCGTACATCGACGATATGGCCGTTGATTGCGGTAGCGGCAGCGGTCAGCGGGCTGGCGAGGAAGGTGCGCCCGCCCTTGCCTTGGCGGCCTTCAAAGTTGCGGTTGCTGGTGCTAACTGCATATTGGCCTGGTTGCAGTTGATCGCCGTTCATGGCAATACACATCGAGCAGCCAGCTTCACGCCATTCAGCGCCTGCCGCGCGGAAAATTTGGTCTAAGCCTTCAGCTTCGGCTTGGCGCTTGACTTGTTGTGAGCCAGGCACGACCAACATGCGTAGGCCGTCGGCAACTTTTTTGCCTTCGATCACTTTGGCCGCCGCCCGTAAATCCGAAATCCGCGAGTTGGTGCAGGAGCCAAGGAACACTACATCGACTTTTTGGCCGATCAGCGATTGGTTTGGTTGCAAGCCCATGTAATTCAAGGCTTTATCCAAGGCCATGCGTTGGCTATCATCGGCCAAATCGCTGGGTGCTGGCACATTGCCAGTGACCGGAATGCCCATGCCGGGATTCGTGCCATAGGTGATCATCGGAGCCAATTCGTCAGCATTCAAGACAACTTGCAAATCGTAGGTTGCGCCTTCGTCGCTGGGCAACGTGCGCCAATATTCGACCGCAGCATCCCATGCTTCACCCTTGGGCGTATGTGGCCGATCTTTCAGCCAAGCAAAGGTGGTTTCATCAGGCGCGATCAAGCCAGCCCGTGCTCCACCTTCGATCGACATATTACAAATCGTCATGCGTTCTTCCATGGTCAGGGCGCGAATCGCCGAGCCAGTGTATTCAAGTACATAGCCCGTGCCGCCGCCAACCCCAATTTTGGCAATAATCGCCAAGATGATGTCTTTGGCGGTCACACCTGGACGCAGCGTGCCATCGATGCGAATTTCGGCGGTTTGAGGTTTTTGCTGCAACAAACATTGAGTTGCCAACACGTGACCAACTTCGCTGGTGCCAATGCCGAAGGCCAAGGCTCCGAATGCGCCGTGGGTGCTGGTGTGCGAATCGCCACACACAATCGTCATACCTGGTTGGGTGTAGCCTTGTTCTGGCCCGATTACGTGCACAATGCCTTGGTTTTCAGTGCCCAAGTTGTACAATGGTATGCCAAAATCGCTACAATTTTTGATCAATTGATCAAGCTGTTTGCGAGCAATTGCATCGGTCACTGGAATAATCCCATCAGCGCCGCGTGGCGTGGTTGGGGTGCTATGGTCCATGGTGGCGAGGGTTTGGGCTGGGCGACGCACGGTCAAACCACGTTCGCGCAACATCGTAAAGGCTTGCGGCGAGGTTACTTCGTGTACCAAGTGCAAATCGATATATAAAGTTGCTGGCGATTCAGCGTCAGCAGCTTGAACAACATGGGCATCCCAGATTTTCTCAAATAATGTCTTGGCCATTGGGTTCTCCAAATTTGATTGCGAGGTTATAGGCTGATGGCTATTGGCTATCGGACGGTTTGTAATGTCTGCACGGCTATAGCTATTTGGTCAACGTTCTCTCACCCCCAGCCCCTCTCCCACTGCGGCGGGCGAGGGGCGATCGATGATCATGATGGGATGATTCCCCCTCGCCTCGCGGGCGGGAGAGGGGGCTAGGGGGGTGAGGGATGATCATCAATGCTAACCCAATAAACTATTTCAAATAGACAACAGCCAATAGCCATTAATGTGTCCGTTTAATTTGCCAACCGCGTTCGATCCATTCAAAGCCGACTTTGGCGTAATAATCGGCGGCGGCGGGCGCTGCTAATAAGACTAATGAACATTGATCGCCAAGTTTTTCGCGCGTAGCCTCAATTAACTGACGACCAATGCCCTGTTTTTGATAGGTTTGGTCAACCGCCAAATCGGAAAGATAGGCGGCATAGCACCAATCGGTGATTGTGCGAGCAACCCCGACGAGCTTTTCGCCATCCCACGCTGTCACGATTAAATCGGCGTTAGCAAGCATGGTTTGTATGCGAGCCAAATCATCAACAGGGCGGCGTTCGCCAAGCGTTGAGGCATTCAGCACCGCCACGAATTGCTCGGCGCTAATCACAACGTCGGTGCTATAACGAATGCTCATCGCAGATACTCCAGCCAATTCCATTTATCTTCGGTTTTGCCGTTGAACAAGCCGAAGAAGGCTTCTTGTAGAACGGTGGTGATTGGCCCGCGCTTGCCTTCGCCAACTTGCACGCCATCGACTGAGCGAATTGGCGAAACTTCGGCGGCAGTGCCTGTGAAGAACATTTCATCAGCCAGATACAGAATTTCGCGTGGTAAGGCTTGTTCGCGCACTTCATAGCCATATTCTTTGGCCAAGGTCAGCACGCTATCACGGGTAATGCCAGGCAAAATTGCAGCGGTTACCGGCGTGGTATAAATCACGCCATCCCGAATGATGAACAGATTTTCGCCGCTGCCTTCGCTCAAAACGCCATTGACATCAAGCGCGATGCCTTCAGCATAGCCATTGAGCGTTGCTTCCATTACGATCAATTGTGATGAAAGATAGTTGCCGCCAGCTTTGGCCATGGTTGGGATGGTATTTGGCGCTGTGCGATTCCACGACGAAACGCAAACATCAACGCCCAATTCTAGGGCTTCGGGGCCAAGATAGGCTCCCCATTCCAAGGCTGCGATCATCACATCAACTGGTGCTGCGAGTGGGTTGACCCCTAGCACACCATAACCACGCCAAGCCAAAGGTCGCAGATAAGCCGAATTTAAGCCATTTTCACGAACCGCCGCATGACAGGCATCAGCCAATTGCGCTTGATCAAAAGGAATCGGCATGCGATAAATTTTGGCCGAATCGTATAAACGGCGCAGGTGGGGCTGCAAACGGAAAAAAGCTGGGCCGTTGGGCGTGTTGTAGGCGCGAATGCCTTCAAACACCGATGAACCGTAGTGCAAGGCATGGCTCATCACATGCACCGTGGCTTTCTCCCATTCCACTAATTCGCCGTTCATCCAAATAAATTTGGTCGGTTTGATTGACATGCAGTGTTCCTTTTATAGCAAGACTGAATGATGCTTGGCCTTAGGCGGCCACAGTTGCGGCGTGTTTGAGTAGCACTGGCTGGTTGCTGCGAGCACGAACCAAGGGCAATTCCAGCGAATCAACCAAGGCTTGCCAACTGGCTTCGATAATATTTTCGGAGCAGCCGACGGTTGTCCAACGTTCGTCGCCCATGGCTGCTTCAATCAACACCCGGGTGGTCGCTCCGGTCGCCGATTCTGAATCGAGAATCCGCACTTTGTAATCGACCAAATGGACTTCGGCCAATTCGGGGTAGCGTGAGAGCAAGGCTTTGCGCATGGCTTGGTCGAGTGCGTTAACTGGGCCATTGCCCGAAGCTGCTGTATGATAAATTTCCTCGCCAATTTGTAGCTTAACTGTCGCCTCGGCCTGCATCTCGACCCCCCGTCGTTGCTCAACAATCGTGACAACATCGAGCAATTTGAAGGGCGCTGCATAATCGGCAGCGGCGCGGCGCACCAAAAGTTCAAATGAACCTTCGGCAGCTTCAAACTGAAAGCCCTTGCTTTCAAGCAGTTTGACGCGTTCGAGCACGCCGCGTTCGAGACCTGTGCTTTCCACGCCCAATTCTTCGGCTCGCATTTTGATGTTACCACGGCCTGAAAGCTCGCTGATCACTACCCGTTTGCGATTGCCCACTTGAACTGGCTCGATATGTTGGTATGAATGCTCGACTTTTGCCACAGCTGCGACATGAATCCCGCCTTTATGGGCAAACGCGCTGTTGCCAACATAGGCGGCATGCTCGTCGGGGTTCAAATTGGCAATTTCGCTGACGGTGCGTGAAAGCTCGGTCAAACGTTGTAATTGATCAGGCAGCACACAGAACATGCCCATTTTCAGTTGCAAATTGGGAATGATCGAGATTAAGTTGGCGTTACCGCAGCGCTCGCCATAGCCGTTAATCGTGCCCTGAACTTGGCGGCAACCACCAACAATCGCGGCCAAGGAATTTGCTACCGCCAACTCGCTATCGTTGTGGGTGTGAATGCCCAATTGAGTGTTGATTTTACCCTTGACCCGCTGCACCACGGCGCTAATCCAATCGGGCAACGAGCCGCCGTTGGTATCGCATAGCACAATCCAATCTGCGCCAGCTTCGGCGGCAGCCTTGATTGTGGCTAGGGCATAGTCGTTATCAGCGCGGTAGCCATCAAAAAAGTGTTCAGCATCGTAAATCACTTCTTTGCCATGGGCTTTCATCAGCGCCACGCTATCGCGAATCATGGCCAAATTTTCTTCGAGCGTCGTTTCCAACACCTCAGTTACGTGCAATGTCCACGATTTGCCAACCAAGGTTACCACAGGTGTGTTCGCATCGAGCAAAGCCTTGAGATTGGCATCGGTTTCAGGTTTGCTGTTGGCACGGCGGGTTGAACCAAAAGCGGCAATTTTGGCGTGCTTCCATTCCATTTTGGCAGCTTCGGCGAAAAATGCTGCATCCTTGGGGTTCGAGCCAGGCCAACCGCCTTCGATATAGTGCATGCCAAAGCGATCAAGTTCGCGAGCGATTTTCAATTTATCAGCTAAAGATAACGAAAGCCCTTCGCGTTGAGTGCCGTCCCGCAGCGTTGTATCATATAAAAATATTTGCATGTCTTAATCCTCGCACGAAGTTTCGATTGATCCACGAAGGGCACAAAGAGCACGAAGGTTAGTACGTTGAAGCTTAGTGTCCTTCGTGTTCTTCGTGGATCGGCCTTCGCGTTTTTGCGGTTTATCCGCGAAACTTTGGATAGCTACCAAAAATCTTGACTGTGCCAGCGATCTGTGCCAGCTTTTGTAGGGCTTCGGCAACAACTGGTTCATGGCGATGGCCATCGATATCAACCAGAAAGACATAATCGCCAAGCTCGGCTTTGGCTGGCCGCGATTCAATTTTGCTCAAATTGATCCCAGCTTGGGCGAAAATTGCCAAGGCTTCGTATAACGCTCCTGCGCGATTAACTTTGGCAGTGAACATCAGCGAAGTCTTGTCGTCACCCGTTGGTGCGGCATCCTCAGGAGCCAACACCACAAAGCGCGTGCGATTATTGTTGTTATCCTGAACATCGTAGGCCAAGATATTGGCTTGGGCGCGTTCGGCAGCATGCAAGGTGGTCAATGCGGCGGCGCGGCGCTCATCGGCGAGCGCTTCGACCAATGCAGCAGCAGTGCTTAACGCGGCCACGGTTGGCACATTCGGCAAGCAACGTTCGATAAAACGGCGCGATTGAGCTAGCGGTTGTTGATGGGTGTAGAGCACTTCGACCGTATCGAGTTGCACATCGGGCTTGGCCACCACCATATGCCGAATCGGAATCACGATTTCGCGGCAAATCCGCAGACGCGTTTCGTGAATCAGCACATCAAGCGTAACGCTGACCGCCCCTTCGAGCGAGTTTTCAATTGGCAAAATGCCTAAATCAACCGCACGAGTTTCAACAGCCGTAATCACAGCGGGCATACTTGCCATTGGCAAATAGGTGGATTGTTGGTCGCCCGTTTCCAACGCTGCTTTTTCGCTGAATGTACCAGCCGGGCCAAGATAAGCAATTTTCATAAGTTCTTTGGGCTAGCGAGGTTGATTTGACCCAACCTCAGCAATTATTCATACCGTCCAAGGGTCGAGCCACCGAACAAATCCACGCCTGGCGCAGCGCTGGCAACTTCCATGCGGGCGGTGGTTTCTTGCTTGAGCCGTTCTTGGCGAGCTTTCAGCAATTTGTTCAAGGCGCTAACATAGGCTTCGGCAGCCGCAACGATGATATCAACATTGACTCCATTGCCGCGCCAAACTTTGGCATCTGTTGCTTTGTCGGTTAAAACTCCACGCACATGTTTATGCTTGCCTTCGACGACTTTCACGCTAACTTCGCCAACCGCATCGATACCTTCGGTGATCGCATTGACCGCAAATTCGAGCAACGTAACCGGAGTTAGCACAACTTTGTTGATCGCCGAATAGACTGCATCCACTGGGCCTGTGCCTTGGGCTGATTCGATTTTGACTTCGCCGTTGGGGCCGCGCATGCGCACGGTTGCGGTTGGGATGGCGTTCACGCCTGAGGCAAATTGCACATGCTCCAATTCATAAACTGGGCTTGGGCGGCCTGCTTCATCGCTAATCAAGGCCTCAACATCGCGATCATCAACATATTTCTTGCGATCAGCTACATCTTTGAAGCGGGCAAACAAGTGGTTGATCGTAGCTTCATCGAAGCTATAGCCCAATTCTTGCACCCGATGGCGGAAGGCATGGCGGCCTGAGTGTTTGCCCAAAACCAAGGCATTGCCATCTTGACCCACCGATTCGGCGCTCATAATTTCGTAGGTCATACGGTGTTTCAACACGCCATCTTGGTGAATGCCCGATTCGTGAGCAAAGGCATTCGCGCCAACAATTGCCTTGTTGGGTGGCACTTGGGTGTTGGTGCAGGCACTCAACAAGCGTGAGCTAGGCGTTAGTTGGGTTGTGTCGATATTGGTGCTCAGGCCGTAAAATTGCTTGCGCGTTTCCAAAGCCATCACCACTTCTTCCAACGAAGCATTGCCAGCTCGCTCGCCGATGCCATTGATTGTGCATTCAATTTGGCGTGCGCCAGCTCGAACGCCAGCCAACGAATTCGCCACCGCCAAGCCCAAATCGTCGTGGCAATGGGTTGAGATAATCACATCAGCAGCACCAGGTACGTTTTCGATAATCCCCCGAAGCAACGCTGCATATTCCTCAGGCGTGGAATAGCCCACGGTATCAGGAATATTCAAGGTTGTTGCGCCTTCTTCAATCGCTATCGCCAGCATCTGATACATAAATTCGATGTCGGAACGGGTCGCATCCATCGGCGAGAATTCAACATCGTCGCAAAGCGAGCTAGCCAAGCGCACCATCTCACGGGTTTTCGTCAGCACTTCCTCGCGGGTTGAGCGCAATTGATACTCGATATGAATATCTGAGCTTGAAAGGAAAGTGTGAATACGCTTTTTGGCGGCAGGTGCAATCGCTGTGGCACAGGCTTCGATATCGCTTTTGACTGCTCGTGCTAAGCCACAGATCACTGGACCATCGGCAGTGCCAACGCTCTTGGCAATTTGGTTAACTGCTTCCCAATCGCCAGGTGAGGCCGCCGGAAAGCCCGCTTCGATAATATCCACGCCCATTCGCGCCAATTGCTTGGCAACTTCCAATTTTTCGTGCAGATGCATGGTACAGCCTGGTGATTGCTCACCGTCGCGCAGGGTTGTATCGAAAATGCGTACATAATCGCTGGTCATAAAGTTCTCCGTAATGAGGGCTAGCTTTATTCCCTCACCCCCAGCCCCTCTCCCATTGCGTGGGAGAGGGGAGTTAGCCTAAGCAATTCCCCCTCGCCTCGCTGGGCGGGAGAGGGGGCTAGGGGGTGAGGGAACATAAGACACCAAGCCCTCGTTCCCTAATTAACTGCCTGGGTTAATTTCTTTTGGATTGACGAATGGCATCATTGAGCGCAATTCGCGGCCAACTTGCTCGATTTGGTGGCCAACATCGGTTGAGCGATACTTGTTGAAACGAGCGCGGCCAGTGTGGTTTTCTTCGATCCAATCTTCGGCGAATGCGCCATTTTGAATCTCTTCCAACAACAGTTTCATGGCAGCTTTGGTTTCGCTGGTTACGACCCGTGGCCCAGCAATATAATCGCCCCATTCAGCAGTATCACTGACCGAGTAGCGCATGTAGCTCAAGCCACCTTGATAGAACAAATCGACGATCAACTTGAGTTCGTGCATACATTCAAAGTAGGCAACTTCTGGTTGATAGCCAGCTTCGACCAAGGTTTCAAAACCTGCTTTGACCAAGGCCGAAACCCCGCCACACAAGATGGCTTGCTCGCCGAACAAGTCGGTTTCGGTTTCTTCGGCAAAGGTAGTTTCGAGCACACCAGCGCGAGCACAACCGATGCCTTTGCCATAGGCCAAGGCGTTTTGCAAGGCTTCGCCGCTGGCATCTTGATAAACTGCGACCAAACCTGGTACGCCGCCGCCATGTTCGAATACTTCACGGACGCGATGTCCAGGTGATTTTGGCGCGATCAACGAAACATCAACGCCAGCAGGTGGCACGATTTGACCATAGCGAATGTTGAAGCCGTGGGCAAACATCAAGGTTGCATTGGGCTTTAAGTTCGGGGCAATTTCATCGCTGTAGAGTTGGGCTTGGGTGGTATCTGGCACCAAGACCATGACAACATCAGCAGCCTTGGTGGCCTCGCCAACGCTCAACACTTGCAAGCCCGCAGCTTCGGCTTTGGCCTTTGATTTGCTACCTTCGTGCAAACCAACCACCACCTGCACGCCGCTATCCTTCAAGTTCAAGGCGTGGGCGTGGCCTTGTGAGCCATAACCGATGATCGCCACAGTTTTGCCAGCCAAGCGTCCAAGATCTGCATCGTTATCGTAATAAAGCTTTGCCATTGAATGAGTTCCTCAATATAACTAATGGGCTGAACGATGAACAATTGCTACCCGTGTTTATTCCATGGTCTCGCCGTAATCGCCCCACCATGTATCCCAATTGACATCTTCGTCGCTATAGTGGGCTTTATCAGCGGTCGCGGTGGTTTCTTCTTCAAACATTGGTTGCAGCATGGTCGTGATCCTTTATTAATGAAGAGGCAGTTGCCTCGTTGAATTCAATTAAGCAGCGCGAAATTCTTGGTTTTGATATGGCCCGCTGACCGTCGATGCACCACGGGTCATCGCGACACATCCGGTGCGAACCAGTTCGCGAATGCCAAACGGGCGAATCAGGTCAACAAAGCGGTCGAGTTGTTCAGGGCTGCCGCTGAGTTCGATCATCATGGCATCGGGCACAACATCGACAATTTTGGCTCCGAAAATATCGGCCAATTGCATCAATTCGCTGCGTTTGGCTGGTGGTGCATACACCTTGACCAACAGCAAATCGCGGGTGACATTCGGGTCTTGGCTAACATCACTGACCTTCAGCACATCAATCAATTTATACAGTTGTTTGATTACTTGTTCGACGCTGGTGGTATCGCCATCGACCACCAAGGTCATGCGTGAGATACCAGGCGTTTCGGTATGGCCAACGGTCAAGCTTTCGATATTGAAACCACGGCGGCGAAACAGGCTCACTGAGCGGTTCAGCACCCCAGGTTGGTCACGTAATAAAGCAACTAAGGTATGTTTCATTGCAAAAATCTCCTGTGAGCCTATTTCACTGCCACAACGTCTTCGATTTCGACTTCGTTGGGATCTTCGAACATATCGCTGATGCTCGCGCCTGGAGCCACCATCGGATAGACGTTGACTTCGCGTTCAACCACAAATTCAATCAGGAATGGGCCATTGGTTGAGCGGGCTTGCTGAATTGCCTCGGCCACATCTTCGGCGCGTTCGACCCGCACCCCAGGAATGCCATAAGCATCAGCCAACTTGATAAAATCGGGACTCCACATTGGCGTTGCCGAATAGCGGCGTTCGTGGAAAAGCTCTTGCCATTGGCGCACCATGCCCAAGTAGCCGTTGTTGATGATACAAATCTTCAAGGGCAGGCTTTCTTGCACCACCGTGGCTAGCTCTTGCAAATTCATCTGGAAGCCGCCGTCGCCAGCAATTGCCCAAACTTCTTCGTTGGGGCAAGCGACTTGTACGCCCATCGCCGCTGGCAAGGCAAAACCCATGGTTCCCAAACCGCCAGAGGTGATGTGGGTATGGGGCTTCATATATTCGATCAACTGAGCCGCCCACATTTGGTGCTGGCCCACGTCAGTGCAAACCCGAAACTCGCCTTGCATAATGCGGGTGAATTCGGCATAAACATGGTGTGGCGTGAACATGCCACTTTCTGGGTCGCGTTGGCGCTTGGAGCGCGTGGCCTGAATATCACGAATATGGTTGAGCCATTCGCTATGCTCGTTGGCGTTGACAATTTCGGTCAAGTTTTCTAGCACACGCTTGGCATCGCCGACAATTGGCACAGCAGTAATCACATTTTTGCCAACTTCAGCCGGATCAATATCAACATGAATGATTTTGGCGTTGCGGGCAAAGGTATCTAATTTGCCAGTTACACGGTCGTCGAAGCGTGCGCCGATGGTAAATAACACATCGCATTCTTGGATGGCGCGATTGACATGAACCCAACCGTGCATGCCAGGCATGCCCAACGATAACGGATGATCTTCGGGAATACAGCTAATGCCCAACAATGTGGTGATCACCGGAATACCAGTTTTTTCGGCAAATTCGCGTAATTCGACGCTCGCGTGACCCAGCAAAATGCCATGGCCTGCCATAATCAAGGGCTTTTTGGCTTGATTCAGCAAATTGGCAGCTTCTTTGATTTGGCGGCGATTGCCATCGTAGTTGGGCTTGTAGCCTGGTAAATCGACCGATTCTGGATATTCGAATACGCCCCGAGCGTTTTGGGTATCTTTGGCAACGTCGATCAAGACTGGGCCGGGGCGGCCAGTTCGGGCAATATGAAACGCTTCTTTGAACACACGGGGCAAATCGCGCACATCGGTCACCAAATAATTGTGCTTGGTGATAGGCTGGGTGATGCCCGTCACATCGGTTTCTTGAAAGCCATCTTTGCCGATTAACGAGGTGACAACTTGCCCAGTGATCGCTACGATCGGGATTGAATCCATCATGGCATCGGCAATTGCCGTGACCAAGTTGGTTGCGCCCGGGCCGCTGGTGGCGACACAAACCCCAACTTTGCCGCTGGTACGGGCGTAGCCTTCGGCGGCATGGCCAGCCGCTTGTTCGTGGCGCACCAAAATATGGCGCAATTGGGGATATTCGGGCAGCGCATGGTAGAACGGCATAATCGCCCCACCTGGATAGCCAAACATCACATCAACGCCTTCGGCTATCAACGCTTCACACATCATTTGAGCACCAGTTAGCGTTTTCATCGGTATACCTCGCCTTGCGTAAGGTTTAATGTCAATAAGTTGCAGATCTATGCTTCCAACACCGCGCCATTGCTGGCGTTCGTCACCAAACGGGTGTAGCGTGCCAACCAGCCGCGTTGATGTTTGCGTTCTGGGGCTTGCCACGCAGCGCGGCGTTCGGCAAATTGCGTTTCGCTGAGGTCAACTGCCAACAGGCGATTTGCTAAATCGATGTGAATGATGTCGCCATTTTCGATCAGGCCAATTGGGCCACCCTCGGCGGCTTCGGGGGAGATATGGCCAATACACAGGCCGCGTGTGCCGCCGCTGAAGCGACCATCGGTCAATAAGGCCACTTGCTCGCCCAAGGGCATGCCTTTGAGCAACGAGGTTAAGGCCAGCATTTCGCGCATACCTGGGCCACCGCGTGGGCCTTCGTAGCGCACTACCACCACATCGCCAGCTTGAATTTCGCCAGCGCGGGCGGCGTAGGTGGCGGCTTCTTCGCTGGGGAAACAACGGGCCGGGCCGCTAAATGTCATTTGATGTTGATCAACTGCACCAATTTTGATCACCGAGCCTTCAGGAGCCAAGTTGCCAAACAAAATACACAAACCGCCTTGGGCTGAATGGGGATGTTCGATTGGGCGGATGCATTCAGGGTTTTCGTTGGCGATGCCTTGCAATTGTTCACCCAAGGTTTGGCCTGTCACGGTTGGCACATTCAAGTGTAGGGCATCGGGCTTTTTGGCCAATTCGGCCATAATTGCTGGTACGCCACCAGCGCGATGCACATCTTCCATATGCCATTGGCGAGTGCCATCCCAGGCTGGGCTAACTTTGGCCAAGTGTGGTACGCGAGCTGCAACCTCGTTAAAGCGGCTGATTGGGTAATCCAAGCCTGCTTCACGCGCCAAGGCCAAAACGTGCAAGATGGTGTTGGTCGAGCCGCCCATGGCTACGTCGAGCGCCATCGCGTTATCAATTGATTCGGGAGTGACAATATCGCTGAAGGAAATATTCTGGCGGAGCAATTCGAGGACTTTGGTGGCGGCGGTGCGGGCTAGCTCGTGGCGGGCAGGGTCGGTGGCCAGTAATGAACCGTTGTATGGCAGGGCGATTCCCAGTGCTTCACACAGACAATTCATCGAATTGGCGGTGAACATGCCGGAGCA
>NZ_DOPT01000059.1:312163-374277 GCF_003512625.1 Herpetosiphon sp.
TTGGCGGTGAACATGCCGGAGCAGGAGCCGCAGGTCGGGCAGCCGTTGCGCTCCAGATCCAGCAGCCGTTCATCACTGATGCGGCCAGAAGCATGTTGACCAACGCCCTCGAACACGCTGATCAAGTCAACTTTATTGCCATCTTTATCGCGGCCAGCCTGCATTGGCCCGCCCGATACGAAAACGGTGGGGATGTTGACGCGGGCAGCGCCCATCAGCATGCCAGGCACGATTTTATCGCAGTTGGGGATACAGATCATCGCATCGAAACAGTGGGCTGCTGCCACCGTTTCAACACAATCGGCGATCAACTCGCGCGATGGCAAGGAATAGCGCATACCTTCGTGGCCCATCACGATGCCATCATCAACCCCAATCGTGTTGAATTCAAAGGGAATGCCGCCTGCTGCCCGTACTGCATCTTTGACGATTTTGGCAAACTCATGCAAGTGAACGTGGCCAGGAATAATATCGATATACGAATTACAGATCGCGACGAACGGCTTTTGAAAGTCGCTATCATCTTGAATTTGGCCCGTCGCACGTAGGAGTGAACGATGTGGAGCGCGTGCAAAGCCCCGCTTGATCGTATCTGAACGCATAGATGCTCCCCGCATAGAGAACTGATGGCTGGACAGGCCATCGTTGAAAGGCGATTGAGCCAATGCTCCAGTGGGATTGGCCGCAGATCGCAAGATTTTGGCAATAGGAAAGCAAGCCTTGTCAGTCCCGATGCTGAACACAGGCAAGATGGGCGAACATACTCAACAATGAGCTGAACGAAAGAGCGACACTGCTCCGGGGTTTGTTGCAATCATCGCAACGGTTCGGGTTATCGCTCTAGCGCAGACGACGGCCTACGCGACACGACCAAATGGGAATGGGTTGAAGGATAATAAACTGCGGACGAGGAGTGATCATGGTGACGAGAGTTGTCAACAAGTTCCGCATGTGTTTATCCTCCAGAAGCTAACTTAATCACAAATCAAAAGCCCCTCCCGATTGGGAGGGGCTTGAGTTCTTTTGAACTACCCGCGAGGCTTGTTAGCCCCTCCCACACAAAAGTGACCGCGTAATGACGACGATTACGAGGCTAAGGAGGTTGCTAATAATAATAAACGCGGGACGATTATTCATTTGGTAGTTTCCTACAAAAGTTATTTGTGCAGAGTATACACATCCAGCTAGAGTCTGTCAAGTTGGATTTTTGAGTAATTTACTTAACTTCAGCCAACACTTCCCAAGGTGTAACATGAAGCTTCTCGGCGTATGTTGTGATCGTGGCTTAATCATCTTCTAATACAATATTCTGGCCAATTAGCTCAAAGATGTTTTTACTTTCCTCATTTTGGTTGCTCTCGCTGATCTTTTGAACATCTAATTCGCGATCATATTTTGTGATTAATCTGCTAGTAACAAATGTATCAGTTGTTTGTTGGTTATGGTTACGAATACTGCTCATCAAATCTGAAATATCAATTAATTGTTCACTCAATAGAGTGGAATTTTTATTGAATGTTTTATCAAAAACTACGATTGTATCGCCATTTTCAGGATTTACGGCTAAAAAATCGATCTTGACCGGAGCATTGGTAATTTTTGTTAAAGTTTCGTAGGTTCCACTATAAGTCTTGGTAAAATCAAGATTGGCACTCGCCAAATTTGGGTTCAAGACGATATATTCTGGAGGCAATGAAACGATTAACGTATCTTGGTGAATCGTTTGCCAGCCTGCTGGTGGAATAGGGCGTGGTTCTGATTGATTCAGCCAAAAATAACCCCCAAGCATTGCAGTAATAACCATAAATCCAATAATGATCCAACATACCATTTGCATCTCTCACTCTCTTTCTTCTAATTAACTGAGCAAACCAATTAAATAAATAACTAAACAGAGCATTCCAACGATCAATATAATTGACTTGGCAAGAGGATTTATTTTTTTATCCAGTAAGCTATCTAAGCCCCATAAACCAAAGCCCAAGCCACCCCAAAGATTTGGCCAGAGCTGATCGCTTGAAATCGCTTGGTAAGCGATGACCAAACCAAGGAACGTTCCCAAAAATCCACTGAGCAAGCTGAGGAGATTGACAGATTTCTGATTCATAACCACTCCATTCAATTCAATTTGAAACTCGTTTATGCTACGTTAAAGTGCTGTCAGGGTTGCCAACCGCCAAATTTTGGAGGCGGTTAAGCGATTTGCGAGCTGCGGTTGCAACCACGGCACGGGTGTGCGTTTGTGCTTGATCATTCAATAATGCAATCAAGGCCGGAATCGCCCGTGAATCGTGGAACATGCCGAGCGCTAAGGCGGCCCAATAGCGCAGATTGGGATCAGGATCATTTAAAAAAGCCAAGGTTGGCTCAAATGCTTGGTCGCCAAATAAGGCTAATGCATGGGCAACTTGGCTGGGCTTGATTGCGGTTTCAAGGCGAATGTAGGCCCAGATTGGCTTGAAGGCACTAAAATCGCCCAACTTACAGAGCGCTAAGCCAGCCTTTTCGCGCACTTCGGCTACGGAATCTTGCAGCGCGGCGATCAAGGTTTGGTTGGTGGGAAGGTCGAATGCGAGCTGACTCAATGCCTCAATACAGGTTGTGCGGACAATCGATGCTTGGCACGGATCGGCTAGAATGGTCAAGAGCCACGGGCGAGCTTTTTCGGCTTTGAGCATACCCAAGGCTGTTGCCGCGCATAAGCGTGAACGAGGTTGATTGATCAGCTGGCTTAAACACCAGTCAATTGATAACTGATCGCCAATTTCACCAAGGCTAATTAACCCGTGATCAAGTAGCATCTGCTCGTGTGATTGTTGAACTAGCGCTAATAGAGCCTGAGTTGCTGGCTGCATCAGGCTGGGCGAATTGCGCCGTGCACCCCACAAACCAATCGAACGAATTGCGTTAATTTGCACTGCTTGATCTGGATCATTTAATAAGTCAATCAAGATTGCCAGGGTTAAGGGGTTGGTCGAGAAACGCAGATCGTAAGCGATGGTTTGGCGTTGCTCAACCTCAGGGTGCTGTGCCAGCGCCTGCATTTCGGCGGAGCTGTAGGTTTCGGTTTGTTCAATTGGCTGCATTTGTACATCTCTCAGTGGCAAAATAGCTGGTCTAAGCATAGCAAAAAGCCTCGGTTGCTGGCTCCTACCAAAGTCCGAGGCTAACCGAGGGGCGATCCACATTTAGTTGTTGCTGGTAGCAAGATTTGGCATATGAAGTTTGGTATTCATTAATGATGGTTCATAGGCAATCAAGCAAAATGGGTAAACGTTCGGCGCTGGGGTATCATCATTGATCCCGTTGTAGATCGAAATCTGTGGAATCAAGTATTCGGCAGCAGCAAGGCTTTTGAGTAACCCAAATTGATTTGGCCGACAATCCACAGGCGCGTCATGTTGAATCAATCGTTGATGCTCTGATTCGCAGACCCATGAGTGAATACTGCTATAATTGAACCAGCCTAACTCAACCCCAAGCCACTGACCCTGTTGAATTGGCAATTGCTTAGGCTGCTGAAGCATGGTTAAAAATCCTTCTGGTTGCTCACTTGGTCGTTTTGCAGTTTGTTCAGCCATAAATTGCTCGTGATACGCTGCTGCTAAGCCAATTCTAACAATCTGTAATTCTTCAGGCCAATTTGATAATTTTTGGGCAAATTCTTGAGCTAATTCAATCGTAGTAAATAGATTGGGCAGCAATAATCCAGCTTCGTTTTTTGTATACCAGTCAGCCAATTCTTTCGCCAGCAGATTGCTTGGATCGGCGCTAAAATAACGCCACCAGTGCTCAGGCAGCGCATTAAAACTACAATCGCGCAACGCATACATGGTTTCTGGAAAAAGTAGCGGATCAAGATCTGATGGTCGCTGAATGCGTGTCATAACCAGATACCCACAATCGTACCACTGCATTTTGTAAATCTCCTCTTATTCTATGAATTCTCGGTTGAATCGTCGTCATCATGTGCTTCAACGATAAAATGCTCGTCGGTATCATTATCGATCAAGCGCCAATATTCGTTATTAGTTGAACTAATCAATAATTCTAAGCAATAACCTTGGCTCAAATGCAATTGAACATCGCCGATAGAATTAAGTTGAATGCTGCGGATAAACAAGGATTGTGGCCAAAATGTGTGTAAAAAACGATGTAAGGCTGAAGGCTCAACTCCCGCCGGATCAGGCTGCGCCCAATCGCCATCGGCAATAATGAGCTGTTGGTGCTGCCAGAAGCGCCATACGCCACTAATGTGCAAACTATAACGCCCAATCTCAACTTCTTGCTGCTTGCGGTTGGTAATCAGGCGCTTTTCGCCAATCCGTAAGCATAAAATGCCTGCAACCTCAAAGCCATCCCACAGCACTTGGCCAAGCAAGGCTGCCAGTTTTTGTTGAATGGTCGAAATTTCGTGCATAAACCCCTAGCTGCGATAACGCCAAATTTCGAGTCCATCGCGGTGCAAAACCCAATGTTGACCGGCTGCGGCATTGATCAGAATGTCGAGTTTATAATCATAATTGATCGAAAAGCAGAGATCGCCACTCTGCGGTTTTACTTCAATCGACCAAATAATTAAACTGGCGGGATCGTGCTTGGCCCAAAATTTCGCAACGCTTGGTTCAAATTCGATATTATTATCGTCGTCATACAGCCAATCTTCGCTACTGAGTAAGATTTGTTGCTGCTGACGCAAACGCCAAGCACAGTTGATGGTTAATTGATAATATTGAATTTCTCGCGTGCGCGGCTCGCCAACGCGAATAACGAAGCTTTCGAGATCACAGCTTGGGCCGTGAAACCACAAAGCTCCGCCGATTAATTGGCGAAGGGTTGCTTGCATGGCATTGGTTTGGCTCAAAAATGCAGCTCCATCGAGAAGTTGGCCCACATTAGTTAGAATAGATAGATTTTATTTTACAACCAACGACTGAATTAAACATGGAACCCAATTGCCAAGTGAGATTGGATGACCATCCCAACTAATCTCTCGATTGATGATTCGACGCGTAAGCCGTACCGCTTCGGAGTAGTCTTCGATGAGCTGATGCTGATTTAAATCAAGCAAGATTGGTTTTTGCGGCAAGACGTTGCGATACAGATATGATTCCCAACAAAAAATGTCAAACGAGAGGATATCAAAGCCAAGAGGCTGCATGGCTGGGTGTGGCGCTTGTTGGGCTTGCAGCATAGCATACAAGGCTGGCTTGGGCTGGGTATATAATGCTTCAACCGCCGCCAAAGAGCTTGCAACAAACTGTTTCGGCAGGGCAATCCCTATAATTTGCCATTGATAGCGTTTGCTACAAAAACGTTCAACAAATTCCAACGCTAGCTCAAACGTGGTAAATACATATGGAAACTCAAATCCTGCGTCGAGCTTTTGGCCGAGCAAATCGGTTGCTGCCCCAACATTGCTGATTTTATCAAGACAAATCGGATCAAGCACTAATGGCTGTTGTTCATCTTGGGTAAAGAAAAATTCAGGGGTTGTGATATTGTTGTGATCACAAGACGACCCTTCGTGTGAAAGATAATACCCAAGGTTGATATATGTTTGTTGGTGGGTCATCGAATTCCTCTCAAGCCTAAACTTGGTGAGCCGTGCAGCCAAATTATGCTGGATGCAGCGGCATTTAATCTACAACCAACGAATGAATTAAAGGCTGCGTTCAGTCCTTTAATCCGACAACGTGATTAAAGCTTATTCGAGCATCCTGATCCCTAGCCCCTTGAAAAACGTTTGACGCATGATGTCATGCGTGCTAAACTCGGCGTATCCTCTTTTGTAATACAATAGACCCACACCGTGTTCACCAGTTCGATGAGGAACGCCTATGCACGAGATTCTATTTAACAGCCAAGTTATCGCCGTTCGCGAGATTTACTGGAACTTACCGCATGCGGTTGAGTATGTGTTGTACTTGTTTGCCATCGCCTCAATTGGCACGATGTTCTACAAGATGTATCAAGACATTCTGTTGTGGCGACGCGGCCATGCAACAGTGCGCTCGACCAATTTTGCCAGTCGCTTGTGGTTAACGACGACCGAGGTTTTTGGGCAGAAGCGCGTTTTGCGTGACCGTACCCCGGGCATCATGCACACCTTTATCTTCTACGGCTTTTTGGCGCTGTTTATCGGCACCGATATCATCGCCGCTGAAGCCGACTTCACCATTCCAATTGCTGGTGAAGAGCAAGGCAAGATTTTAACTGGTGGCTTTTATCAATATTATGAACTGATTCTCGATGTAATGGGGATGGTTTTTCTCGCTGGTTTGCTCTGGGCGTTGTGGCGACGCTACAAAACCAAACCAACCCGCTTGGATAATCGTCGAACCGATGCTTGGGTGCTTTGGTCGATGATTTTCATTGTGGTTGGTGGCTACTTTATTGAAATTTTACGCTTGGCCAACCAAACCATGACCGTTGGCGAGGGTGCAGATGCCGTCACCGCGATCGTCTATGAGCAAGGTTGGGCCAAATGGGCGATCTTTGGTTATCCTGGGGCTAGCGTAGCCCGAGCAATTGGCCTCGGTGTCGAACGCGCCACTGATGGCACAATTGTGCATAGCCAAGTGGCTTTGTGGATTCACCGCGTGCTCTGGTTGAGCCATATGGCGGTGGTTTTTGCCTTTGTTGGCTCAATTCCCTTCACCAAATTCCGCCACATTTTCTATACCCCGCTCAACACCTTGTTCCGCGATCGCGACCCCAAAGGTGCGCTCGATCGAATTCCAAATATGGAAGAGGAACTAGAAAAAGATGAGCCAAAATTGGGGATTACCACGCTGAGCGACTTCTCATGGAAGCGCCGCATGGATTTTGATGCCTGTATGCGCTGTGGGCGTTGTCAGGATAATTGTCCGGCGTTTGCCTCTGGCTCCGAGCTTTCGCCCAAATGGCTAATCACCAAGATGAGCGATTTGATGCATGGTGGTCCAGTGATGAAGCGCGATGGCACAGTGGTGATGGTTCAGCCTGCTGGCGCAACCGCAACTGCCCCAACCACCAGCAATGGCGTAAAAATCGAATTGCTGGAAGGCACGCCCGAAACCTTGCCATTGTATGAACATGGCATTGTCACCGAAAACGAACTTTGGGCTTGTACCACCTGTCGCGCGTGTATGACCGAGTGTCCCGCAACGATTGAACATGTCGATGACATTATCGATTTCCGCCGCAACTTGACCATGGTGATGGGCGAAATTCCATCGGGGGTCAAAACGGTATTGCAAGGGATCGAGCGCAACGGCAACCCATGGAAGTTGCCACAACGCCAGCGTACCGCTTGGGCCGATGGCCTCGAAGTGCCAACCTTGGCCGAAAAAGAAGAAGCCGAGGTATTGTACTGGGTTGGTTGTGCGCCATCGTATGATGATCGCTCGAAGAAAACCGCCCGTGCTATGGTTCAACTGATGCAAAAAGCTGGGGTCGATTTCGCCATTCTTGGCGATGAAGAAACCTGTACTGGCGACCCAGCTCGGCGCATGGGCGAGGAATTGTTGTACGAACAGCAAGCCAATACCAACATCGAAACCATGGGCCAATACAAATTCAAGAAGATCGTCACCACCTGTGCCCACTGCTATAACACCGTCAAAAATGAGTATCCGCAGTTTGGCGGCAAAGCTGGCGTGGATTATGAGGTAGTGCATCATACCGAATTCTTGAACGATTTGGTTGAAGCTGGCAAGCTCAACCCAACCGTGCCAGTCAACGAAAAGGTTGTGTACCACGACCCCTGTTACATTGGCCGCTACAACGATATTTACGAAGAGCCTCGCAATGTGCTAAATAGCATCCCTGGCTTGGAGTTGGTCGAAGCTGGCCCGCGCAATCGTGAAAAAGCCATGTGCTGTGGTGGTGGTGGTGGTAACGCTTGGCTCGAAGGCTTTGGCGATAAACATGTCAATGTGATTCGGCTTGAGCAACTGCAAACCGAAAAGCCCGATACTGTGGCGATGGGCTGCCCCTTCTGTATGGTGATGTTCGAGGATGCCGCCAAGAACACCAATCAATCAGAAACCTTGGGCCGCAAAGATGTGGCTGAAATTCTGCTGCAATCGGTTGGTGAGCAACCACCCGCCGCCTAAACTACGTGCGACTTAAACAAAAACAGCGCTTTCCAAATTGATGGAAAGCGCTGTTTTATTACTCAAAGATTAGATAATCATTGGGATTTAAGTTTGCGCCAAGCAAAAAAGTGCGAGCTTGTTCAAGATCATGATCGGTAAATTCGATAATCTCGGTGGCAGTTTCGCGATCAGGATTATCGGTCAAGATCCAAATCGCCAGTTGCTTGGCCATAAATTCTTCGGATTCTTGCTTGGCTAGATAATCGATCAGCCCTTGTAATTCAGCGTCAACAAAGCCATCGAAGCTATATTCGTCGTCTTCATTCCCTTGTTCAGCATACAATTCAAGGCTATAAGCTTCGATAACGCCATAGCGAGGGCTGGCTTGTTTGGTAACCAAGGGCAAATCTGATGCAAACACCTCCGCATCAAGCCTATCAACCAGACCCCGATAGCCCATCAACACCATATCTTCATGGTCTGTGGTTTGGTTATCCAAAATTTGCCCAGCAGGAATGGTTAATTGAATCGAGCGATCAGTCTTGCCTGTCGCAATCATCAAGATTACGTCGCCTGAGGTGCCAGAGCTTTTAAACTCTAAATCAATCAGACCTTGATCAACAGCTTCTTGGATAGGCATTGGTTCGGCTTTGAGTGAACAACCAACGAGCATCATCAATAACAGCCCAAGCCCGATTTTGCGGAGTAGCATATTCGTCTTCCCTCAATTGCAGCATTAAACCAAGCATAATCGGTAGTTTAGGCACATACTACCGACCAAAGACCGATATTCCAGCGCTGCTATAGCTCGCGCAGCCCGATATCGTTACGATAAACCGCTGAAGCGATCCGGAGCCGTTTGAGGTTGTTATAGGCTTTTTCGTGGGCTGCTGCCAAACTTGAAGCTTGGGCGGTGACAGTAACGATTCGCCCTGCTTGGCTTGATAGACGGGTTGGACCCATTGAGCGGACCAGAATTGCATCACTCAGGGCATCGCTGACCCCGCTGAATAGGCCACGTTTTTCAGGCATATGCATTTCGTCGGAAACATAACGCAAGCCATTGGGATTGGCAGTTTCGTTTTGAAATGCAACAACCCCCGGCTCCAGCTCCGGCATCCCATCGATGGCCATCCCAGTGCTAAAACTATGCGGGTAGCCGTTGGCGACCATGGTTACGCCAACGCTCGCCTCATTGCGCCAACGCAAAGCTGGTACATTGAGTAAACTGCGATTGTTGGCCGCTACCAAAAAGGGAAATAAATCGTCTTCGAGCAAGGGTAATAAGACTTGGGCCTCAGGGTCACTCAAGGTTGTGCGAATGCGCAGCACTTGTGGCCCGCTGGCGGTAATCGAACAATCGACCCCTAAAATGCCCCACCAAGGCATTTTGTCGCGCAAGAGAGCAGCACGAATTGGCTCAAGAATGGCAGCGCTGAGATAATCGCCAAGTTGTTTGAGAATTCCGCTAGGCGTGGTATGCGCCCCCATGCCTTCAGCCGCCCAGCCCTGATCATTATCCTCAAGTCGATCATACATTCGAACTGCTTGCATTGGAATCAGGGTTGTGCCATCGGTAATTGCTGAAAGCGCCACGGTTGGGCCAAGTGCTGGCTGCTCAATCACCACGCCACGATAATGGCCTTCGCGCGGCGGCAAGGCAAAAATGCCCGCCAAGGCAGCTAAGGCTTCGGCGCGGTCGGTATAGGCTCCATCATATTCTGAAGGATAATCGCCCCATAATACCAAGGGCATAGGTTGCGAGGCCACATAGCGTTCTGCCGTGGCTAAATCGCCCAAGGCACGGCCAGTTGAGGTCGGAATTTGGTGGCGATTGAGAAATTCTTTGAGCCAAAGCCGCGAACGCTCCAGCACCGCCGAATTTTTGGGCGGCCCACAAACCGGAATTTTATAGGCAGCGGCGGCATCAGCCAAACCCGCACTGAGATAGCTGCCTTCGGCTGGAATAATTACTTGGAAGTGTTCGTCGTAGGCCCATTTGGCCAGTTCGTTAATTTTTTCAATGTGCTCAGCATTGGGCACAAGCAAACTTGTACCACCATTGCCTGGCATGGTTGCTAAACTATCGATCCGTTGGCTATTGAACAACTTCCAAACATAGGCATGGGCTGCGCCATTTTTGCCAAGCACAAGTACTTTCATAGGCCTGAGGTGCTAGCGCGATTGCTGCTATTTGGGTTAACAGCAATCGCGTAATAATTAATTTACTCGGTTTTAGGTTAGGCTGCTGAGCCTTCGCGAGCGGCAAAGACATGATAATCAATCGTGGGGAATGGATTATCAAGCTCGTTGAAACTGGCTGTTAGTTCAGCCATCAAGCCAACATCATTGGCCTCAATTGCATCAGCCAATTGATTGTAGCGATCGACATGCTCGTTGAAACGCTTGGTGGCGTAATCTTGGGCTTGCCCAGTCGTGACCAAGAACGGCCAATCGCTGGATTGCAGCAAGAGCAACTCACGCGCAGTTTGAGCCAAGGCTTCGGCTAAAGCGCCATCTGCCTGTGGATAGCTGGCGACCAAGCCTTCCATGCGCTTTTCGGCGGCATGAATAATTGGCCACATCCACTCGGTTTCAGGGTTGAGCCAGGTTTGGTGTGTACCATTGGAACCCCACGAACTTTCGGGCAGGTTCAACGATTCACGCGGTGGGTTGCTGGCGATATATTCCGAGGCCGTGGTGAGATCAATGTCGGGATTTGTCGCCAAGCGCCGTAGCACTTCGCGCATCCAATCGACCCCTTCAAACCACCAGTGACCAAATAATTCGGTATCGTAGTTTGATGAAATCAGGCCATAGCGCCCAGTTTGGCCGCGATATTCGCTGATAACCTGCTGTACCAAGCCCGTGAAGTGCTCGGCGTGAGCATTAACTTTATCGTTGACCCAATCGGGATGATAGTAATCTTTATAACCAAGGTCAACTTTTGGCCCAGTGATCCGCCAATATTGCATGCCGCTTTCGCTATCTTTGCGGTGGAACTCGCGGTAGTTAGCCTCGCCTGGATAGCCCCATTCAGCCGACCACACCTGTAAGCCAGTTTTGTGATGGCGGCCAATTGCCGCAACTTTATCGCTCAAACCAACTAAGTAGGGTTGGAGTGTGCTATTGCCAGTTGGCGGAATTTCGCGGCTGACTGGCACGACATAGCGGCGCAACGTATCGCCATATGGCCCAAGAATCTTGCCTTCAGCCTTATCCATGGGTGCGCCACCCTCGATGGTGGTGGTTTCGACGAAGAAGCACTCGATGCCTTGGGCTTCAAGAAATTCTTCGATGCCAGGCTTGCGCTCGGTTTCGCTGGGGTTTTCAGGATAATAGGCTGGGCGATAGGCGCACTCGGGCAGCCAAATCGCCTTTGGCTTGCGGCCATAATGACGTTCGTAGCTTTGGACAGCGACGGCAATTTGGGCATAAATTGTTGAATCGCGGCTGACCAAGGGCAAGTAGCCGTGGGTCGCGCCACAGGTGATAATTTCGATATAGCCAGCATCTTGCAATTGGCGGAAAGCTCCGACAATATCGCGGTTGTAGCGCTCGATAAACGAACGCTTGATCATGCTGTACCAATCGCGATACCACATGGCCAAATAGGCTTTATGTGGATCAGGCTGCTCGATCGGAGCAGGTTCTTCAACTGCTGCTTCCTCGGTTTCTTCAGATTCCGCTTCATCATCTGCTTCGGCTTCGGTGCTGGCAGCAGCAGTGGCGCTCAGCAAACCAGCGTGAAGTGGGGCCGGAGCATCACCAGCAGTTGAAGAAAGCAGCGCATCGCTTTTGCTGATCAAGCTTTCCAACTCTTCGCTGGAGAGCAGGGGAGTTGGCTCGGTTTCAGGTTCGGCAACTTGGGCAGCATCCCAAACTGCCTGAACGTCGGCCAGTCGATCCATATCAGCTTGCGCCGCAGTGATCTTCTCGTCAAGATATTCTTCAAAATTGTGCAAAATGGTGGGGTCAGCAAGCTGCTCGGTTAGAATTGGCGTAATCCCAATCGTTAAGCGTGGTGTAACCCCATCGTTGATCAGATCGTTGAGCGCATTGAGTAGTGGAATATACGTCTCGGAAGCGGCCTCGTGAATCCATTCTTCACCGTGAGGCCAGCGGCCAGCCTTGCGACAATAGGGCAAGTGGCTATGTAAGACAAACGTGAACGCACCTTGTTTTGGCATAGATGCTCCTTCTTTGCGGAACATGCGGGACATGTTGCAGAGGTCGATTCCCATTATAGCAGGTGTTCGCAAACAGGTGCTTGAGCCAGAACTGTGTCGAGGAGCTTGATAGAGCGGGTTGTGAGGGGTATGCCTGAGCTTATACCCAGCCCACGAGTTTAATTAATATCCCTCACCCCGACCCCTCGCCCACTGCGGCGGGCGAGGGGTGAGCCAAATTTCATCGATGGCAGGTTTCCCCCTCGCCTCGCGTGCGGGAGAGGGGGCTAGGGGGTGAGGGCATGCTAATCGACGTGCACCCCTCCCAACTCATGGTTAAAAACCTAGCTTGGAAGAGGAGATGGGGGTGAGGGCATCTAGTAGCGTGTGCCAACCGCGACATTAATTGGCAGCACTGCGTTAATTGCTGCCAGTTCAGCATCACTGAAACTCACGTTGAGCGCAGCCATGTTTTCTTCGAGATAGCGCCGCCGCTTGGTGCCTGGAATTGGTACAATATCAGCGCCTTGATTCAAGACCCAGGCTAAGGCCAATTGCGCAGGCGTGATGCCCTTTTGGCTGGCCAGTTGCTCGATATGTTCAACCAAAGCCAAGTTTTTGCCAAAATTTTCACCTTGGAAGCGTGGCGAGTAGCGGCGATAATCATCGGCGGCAAAATCATCGACACTCCGAAATTGACCAGTTAAGAAGCCCCGCCCAAGCGGGCTATAGGCCACAAAACCAATGCCTAATTCGCGAGTTGTCGCCAAAATATCAATTTCTGGCTCGCGCGACCAGAGCGAATATTCAGTTTGCAAGGCGCTAATTGGGTGTACCTGATGTGCGCGGCGAATCGTTTCCGAATTGGCTTCGGATAAGCCGATAAACCGCACCTTGCCTGCCTGAACCAATTCGGCCATTGCGCCAACGGTTTCCTCGATTGGCACATTGGAATCGACCCGATGCTGATAATACAGATCAATATAATCGACCCCTAAGCGTTGCAGCGAAGCGTCGCAGGCAGCCTTAACATATTCAGGGCGGCCATTGATCGAGCGTTGATTATTGGCTTCGCGTTGAATGCCAAATTTCGTCGCAAGGATGATCTGATCGCGGCGGCCTTTGAAGGCTTTGCCAACCAATTGCTCGTTGGTAAAAGGCCCATACATATCAGCAGTATCGAAGAAATTGACCCCAAGCTCCAAGGCGCGATCGATCGTTGCTAATGATTCGGCCTCATCAGTTGGGCCATAAAACTCCGACATGCCCATACAACCCAAGCCAAGCGGGTTAACTGTGAGGCCTTGTGTGCCAAGTGACCGTTGTTCCATTCCAACCTCCAAGTGAGTACACCAAACCGATATTGGCAGTCTACACCTTTGAGCGTGCTCAAAGTCAAGGGGTTTACGACAGCTTGTCAGTAATGCCTGAGCATGGTATACTTTTGGTGATTCGTTGGCGTTTTATGCCTTTATAATCAGATAAAACGCAATTAACGAAAGAACGGGATATACCCATGAGGGCAGTATGGCGGTATTTTAGCCTTTTTATGATTGGGATTCTCATTGTTGCTGGTTGTAGCACGACAAGCTATGATAACACTTTGTTAACCCCAGGGGCTACCGCTAATCCTCCCGCACGCACGCAACTGGTCATTTGGCATGGAGCCGATGCCCAACGGAGTGAACTTTTCACCCGATTGCTGTTAGAATATCAACGTGAGCATCCAAACGTTGTCATTCAAATCGTCAATCGTGGGGCAAACCTGCTACACGATTATCGTGCGGCCCTGCTTGAAGGCACACCACCAGACCTGATCTGGCTCAACGAAAATCGTTGGGTAGGGGAACTGGCAGATCAACAGCTTATCATCGATCTGACAGAACGACTAAGCGACGAGAACCTTGAGTCAATTGCGCCAGCTGCGCTTGATGGTGCCCGCTATGGCGAGAAATTATATGGCTTGCCATTGACGCTAGATCTACCTGTGCTGTACTATAATCGTGCAAACTTTGTGAGCACACCGCCGCAAAGCACTGCTGAATGGCTTGAGATCGCTCGCGGGTTTAGCGATGATCAAGGACAGTACGGATTAGCGTATAATTTATCGCTATACTTTACCCAACCCTACCTCCCAGCCTTCGGAGGCGCAATCTTCGATACTACTGGCGAGGTCGTGCTGGGAACCCAAAGCTATACCCCAACATTACAGTGGTTGACGTGGGTTGACGAATTAGCCCAAGACCCACGCTTGTTAGCCCGTGATGATCATCGACTGGTAGCTCGCAGCGTGAGCCAAAACAGTGCGATCATGACGATTGACTGGGCAGATCAAATCGGAACCTATCGTCAATTGTGGGGGGAGAACGTTGGCGTGCAACCATTGCCACGCCTGAGCCAAACCGGCCAAGAACCGCAACCCTTTGTTCGGAGCAGCGTGCTTGTGATCAGCCCACGCAGCACTGAACAACAGCAAAACGCCGCGCTTGACGTGATGCGGTTTCTTGTGGAGATGAAAGCGCAAACGGCTTTTCAAGCCGCTGATATACCAAGCGTCCGAATCGACTTAGCCAGTGTCGATCCACTTTACACTCAAATTCAACTGGCGGTTAGTCGAGCCAGCGCTTGGCCCACCACCCTTCGTTTCAACAACGGATGGGATATCCTGATCGCTTTGGTGCGTAATAGCTTAAACGGCGCACCCTTGGAAGAAAGTATCGCGAATGCCGATCGCCTGCTACGGAGCGAGTAGCCAACCCAGCATATTACAGTAACCGCTTGACAAGCAAGGGCTAAATTAGCCCGTTGTGGTGCGATCTGTAGTTGATATTTGGCAAAAGATGTAGTAGAATGGCGCAGACGGCCAACCCGCTGAAGGCTGATCGTTCCAAGCAAGTCATTCATTATAGATTCCACGCCGGCCTACGGCCTAAGGAGGAGTTGCATGGCAACCAGAACCGAAGAGATGGTGCGGCATCTCAAGGCACTGCAGATGAATACGCCTGACATCGAAGCCTCGGCGGTCGTCAGCGTTGATGGTCTCATCATGGCCTCGAATCTTCCGAACGATGTGGAAGAAGATCGTGTGTCTGCTATGAGTGCCGCGATGTTGTCTCTGGGCGAACGAATCGCTGGCGAGCTTCGGCGGGGCGCTCTTAACCTCGTCTTTGTGCAAGGCGAAGAAGGCTACGTTATTCTGATTTCGATTGGTGAAGATGCAGTGCTAACCGCCTTGGCGCAAAGCCGGGCAAAGCTTGGGCTGATCTTCTTGGACATGAAACGTACCGCTAACGAGTTAGCCCATCTCGTATAAGGCTGCCGACCTCCGAACGACCGTTCGCGGGCCAGAATCGGTTCTGGCCCCATTTTTTGCTATAGGGTAACGCTAGCGTGCCATGTGCAGGTGGCCTGCTGGCGCTTTTTTTATTTAAGCGGGCTTTTGCTCGGTTACAATTTTGCAATAATTGGCCTCTGAGCTTGTCGGGCTAGGATAGTTTATGCTAGGCTAGAAGAACATAGAACATAGAACATAGAGCGTAGGAAGTATCGTTATAGGCTAGCGGAAATTAGTTGGAAACTAAAAATCAATCGCCAATAGCCTCATACTTCGTGCTCTTCGTGCCCTTCGTGGATCAAAAAAAGGATCACCCGATCCCCAACAACCGATCCCCGATCCCCAGTTATAAAAGGTAGCTTGGTATGTTTGCAACGTTTGATCAGCGGCGGCGGCGTGAATTTGGCTTGATTGTTGGCGGCACATTAGTTGGCATGGGCTTAGGCGCTGCTGCCGCGTTTGTGCCGAGCTTTTTGGTCGTCGCTGGTTTGGTGGCGTTGTTGGTCGGGGCATGGTTTGCCCGTTCGATCCACTCGATGCTGACGGCCACCGTGTTGGTGGCAACGCTCTTACCATTTGGCACCTTGCCTTTCAAAGTTGGGCTAACTCCAGCCTTGCTCGAACTAGCATTATTGGCGCTGTATGCCATGTTGGTGGTGCGCAGCTTGGCCGACCCTGAGCGTACTTGGCGTTGGGGCAGCCTAGCCCCATGGGTGATTTTGCTGCTAGCTAGTTCGTTTTTCTCCTTCATCATTGGCTCGAATGGCTCGCCCGATAGTTTGCTGCTGCATAATTATTTCAAATTGCTGCTAGGGATTTGCTTGTTTTTGGGGGTGCAAAATGCGCTTGATTCACTAGAACAGGCGCGTTGGTGGCTGCGCTTGCTGATTTTGGCTGGCTGGGCGGCGGCATTGTTAGGCATTGGTTTGCGCTTTGCCCCCGACGCTATGGCTTTGCGCTTTTTGACCGCACTTGCTCCGCTGGGTTATCCGGCGAGTGGTCGGGTGTTACGCTATGTTGAAGATGACCCCAGCGGCTTTGAGCGAGCAATTGGTACTTCGGTTGATCCCAATGGCTTTGGTGGGATGATGGCCTTGCTAGGAGCGATTGCGCTTGGTCAAGCCTTGGCCCAGCGCCCAGTCTTAGGCCGTAAATGGCTATGGCTGATCACCGCTAGTTTTGCTTTGGCTGTATTTTTGACATCCTCACGGGCTGCCTTGGGTGGCTTTATGATCGCCGGCTTATTTTTGGCAACCGTGCGCTATCGCCAATTGTGGTGGCTGATTGGCGCTGGCGGTCTTGCTGGCGCAATCGCGATTGTGGGCTTGGGCAAGGGTGGCGATTTTGTCGAGCGGATCGTCGAAGGCATTCAATTCAAAGATCAAGCCAACCAAATGCGCTTGGCTGAGTTTCGCAATGCAATCGCGATTATACGCGAGTATCCGGTGTTTGGGGTGGGTTTTGGTCGCGCACCCAACATTGATCTCACAACTGGTGTGAGTAGTGTCTATTTGGCGCTTGGCTCGCGTATGGGTTTGGTTGGCTTAGGCCTCTATATTTTAACTGCACTGGCCTTTTTGGTGCTTACCACTCAGGCTGCACGCCGCTGTGAACGCTCGGTAAGCGATGCAATTATTGGTTTGCAGGCAGCAATTTTGGCGGCGCTAGCAGTTGGTTTGCTCGATCATTATTTCTTCAATATTGAGTTTCCGCATATGGGGACGCTATTTTGGGGGGTGGTTGGCTTGGCGATGGTGTTTATGCGCGAGGTAAAGAATGATCAGCTAACTTCATCATTGAAATAAAGCAGCAGAAATTTATTATTTGCGCAGACCCATGGTTCGCCATTCTTTCTGTGTTATCTGAACCCTGAAAGCTGAACCCTTGTTCACCACCCTTCCGTCCCGTCTTGAGGCGGGAGACGCAGGGGTTTTCATCCCCTGCACCCCTAAAGGACGATTGTGAGCAATCAGGCGGTTTCCGATGAACTTGGCAAGCTGTGGATCTGATGTTTTGCCCGGTCGCTGGGTAGTTGACCCCTGAAAGCTGAACCCTTGTTCACCACCCTTCCGTCCCGCCTCAAGGCGGGAGACGCAGGGGGTTTTCATCCCCTGCACCCCTAAAGGACGATTGTGAGCAATCAGGCGGTTTCCGATGAAATTAGCGAGCTGTGGATCTGATGTTTTGCCCGGTCGCTGGGTAGTTGACCCCCGATCCCCAACAACCGATCCCCAAATTATTGATCAAAATCTGGATTGTAAATATGCTCAGTGGTATTGCTCCACTGTTGGCCAGTTTCGTTGCTGGCAAAGCTAGCATTATTGATAATTTGGGTATAGGTGCCGCGAATCGATTCTTTGACGATCACATGGAAGGTGGCATCGATGCGCTGGTTGGGCTGCAAGACGGGAATTTGCCAGCCAATCGGGCCGGAACCATCGGGGCTTGGCTGAATTTGGGGTGCTGGTAGGCTTAATCCCGCAAAACTGGTCGCATTCGAGAAGGGATCGACGATTTGCACATTGGTCAGGGGCATGTTGCCAGTATTTTGAATGGCAAGGGTGTAGGAAATTGTATCGCCTGGCCGGACAAATCCATCGAAATTGGTTAGCCCATCACCACGATTCGCATCCCAAATAACCAATGAATTGAGCACGATTCGCGCCCGATAGACTGGCACTGGGGTGGGGGTTGGCGATGGCGTGGGAGTTGGCAGCGGGGTGCTAGCAACTTTAAATTGAATCGTTTTGCTATCGCAGCGCACGCCTGGGTTGGCAATATAGGTGGCTTTCATGGTGTAATCGCCAATTGGTACGTCGCTTAAATTCCAGGTATTGCCTGTGAACAAATAGGGATCAATTTGCTCGATGTGAGTCATGGTCATCGGGCCAGTCAGGCGAAACTCAACTTGCCATGGCGGTGCACCTGTGATTTTCATGCCGATGCGAGCTGAGCTTTGCAAAATTGCATTCGAGCTGACCCCGACCCAACCTAGCAATTGACCCGAGTCACAACTGCGCAAACAATAATTCGTGCCACCAAAATGATTGGCTGCCAACAGGCGCTCGTTGTAGCGTTGGTTCATTAAACTTGGCAGCACCGGCCCGAAGAAGGCGCTCATTTGGCCGGCACAAGGGTTTAAGGTTTGGCGATAGGTGCGTTGGGTATTGGGGGGCAGTTGATCAGTTTGCGAGGCGAAAAGCACCTGATGATCGGTCACGGCATCGAATTTTTTATAGACAGCCGTGCCAACCTCGTAGGTACAAACGCTCGAACGATTGATGATAACAACTTCGTTTTCAGCGGTGAACCAAGCACCGAGATCACCCAAGCCAGGGCAATCAGGTGGTGAACCTTCGCTATCTTGAGCGAAGCTAGCGTGCGGTTGACTGAACATAAACGCGGCAAAACCAGCGATCATGAACGTCAATAGAGCAGGAATGCAGAGCGAACGTAGCCGCATGCTCCATTGCATAAAACACCATCCTGCGATGATTGGTTGGTATGTCGGTAGGACTATTATGACTCAGGCCTTAAGTCATGTCAATGACTAGCTAGCTATTCAATCAATCTGCTGATCAAATCGCTAGCAAGGATTAATCCTAGCCTAAACTCAATCGTGGAATATATCTTGATACAGGCGTACCAACCAGCCAAGCGCAATCCAACTGGCAACAAGCCAGCAAAGAATCCAAAAAGAATACTTGTTAGTATAGCAACACTTGTCGTCGTTGTGCAGTCTCATTAACAAGCGTGAGTCCCATTCGTTGAGACGACTTGGTACTCACCCCTAGAGGTGAGGATTTGGCTAGATGCTTGCCTAAGGATTTAGCCTATTAGGATGGGGTAAACGCTGGTTGTGAAAGGAGTAGTTGTTGTCAAATAGATAACGCAAGGCTATAATAGCCAAGGTTTTGAGGCTTGCTATCGACGATTGTTGGCATGCGCCAACGCTACCTATAGATAATAAGGGATGCTTGTGAGACGTTTAATTCGAGCTTTGTTGATTGTTGCCACCATCGGCGCACTAGTTGTCGCGTGTGTTGCAACCCTGTTTCTGCGTGAGTTAACCCAGCCTGCTGGCGAGAGCAATATTGCCCAAGATTTTACCATCGCTCCCAGCGAAAGTTTGGCGGTGATCAGCAGCAATCTGGAATCTGAAGGTTTGGTGCGGCGGGCAATTGTTTTCCGCGTATTCGCCGATTTACGTAATGCCGAGACCGATTTGTATCCTGGCACCTACAAAATTAGCCCAAATATGACGATCAATCAGATTTTAGAGATGTTTCGGGTTGCCCCAGAAGTTCAAACTGCGGTGCGCTTTACCGTGCCTGAAGGCTTGCGGATTGAAGAAATCGCGGCGGTGATTGAATCGACTGGCGTAGTTAGTGCCGATGATTTCTTGGCTGTGGCCCGCGATGGCTCGCAATTTAAGGCCGATTATAGCTTTTTATCCAGCTTGCCAGATAGCGCAACCTTGGAAGGCTATCTCTTCCCTGATACCTATGAAATCTTTTCTGATGCAACCAGCGAAGAGATTATTCGCAAAATGCTCGATACCTTTGCAATTCGCTGGGCTGATTCGCCGCTGAGCAGCGCCACGACCGGGCGTTCTGTCCATGAAGTGGTGACTTTAGCCTCGATTGTGCAGCGTGAAGCCAGCAATAACGAAGAAATGCCACGGATTGCTGCCGCCTTCTGGAATCGCCTGAAACCAGAATTTGCTGGCAATCAGCTGGGAGCCGATCCGACAATTCAATATATTTTAGGCGAATCAGGCAATTGGTGGCCAAAGCTTGATCAGCTAACGGTTGAACAAATTAATAGTGCTGCTGGCCCTTATAACACACGGGTCAACCCCGGCTTGCCACCTGGGCCAATTAGTGCGCCTGGTTTGTTTGCCTTGCAAGCCGCTGCCTCGCCTGCCGCCGAAGATGTGACCTATTTTGTGACCAAGTGTGTGGCTGCTGGCGAACGCCCAACCCACAACTTTACCAACGACTATAGCGAATTTTTGCAATTTCAAGAAGAGTTTTTGGCGTGTCCCAAATAGCTGCGCTTGGTATCATTGGCGATCCAGTCGCCCATAGTCTTTCGCCTGCAATGCACAATGCTGCTTTGCAGGCGCTTGGCATTAATCAGCAGTATGATCGCTGGCATACTCCCGCCGCTGATCTGCCAGCCCGCGTTCAAAGTTTACGCTCCAAGGGTATGTTGGGAGCCAATGTAACCTTGCCGCATAAAGTGGCGATTGCTGGTTTGCTTGATCGCACGGTGGCAATCGCCCAAGAACTTGGTGCGGTTAACACGGTTGTGCGTGAAGCTGATGGAAGTTTGACTGGCCACAACACCGATGCTCCTGCTCTGCAAGCCTCACTGCAAGCCTACGGAGCAGATTTAGCCAAGCAACGGGCAGTGATTCTCGGCGCAGGTGGGGCGGCTCGGGCGGCACTTTGGGCTTTACGCAATGCAGGTTGCCAACAGATTAGCCTGATCAACCGCACGCTCAGCAGTGCTCAAGCCTTAGTTTTGCCACATGAATTGGCCTTAGCCGCTGATGATCCGCGAGTGGCCGCACACCTTGCCGCTGCAACCTTGTTGATCAACGTCACGTCGTTGGGCTGGAAAGATACTGATCCTGCGCCGCTGGATTTGGCTCTGTTGCATGCAGGCTTGATGGTATACGATACGGTTTATCGCCGAACGCCATTGCTGCGAGCGGCGGCGGCTTGTGGGGCGGCCCACTACGATGGCCTTGATATGTTGGTGCGTCAGGCCGGTTTGGCGTTTAGTTTGTGGTTTAAGCAGCCTGCACCGCTTGAAATAATGCGAGCAGCAGCCCTAGCGGCTCTACAAGGATAATCAGCCTATGTTGCCAGCAATTCTGCTTGTGGTTGGAATCGCAATTGGTTTTGGCCTCAACCCATGGATCACCCAGCTCGCCACTGATCCCAAAGCGGCTAACCCCTTGCCAATACCACGACACCCCTTGCTTGGCGGCCCGACCTGGGTGGGGTTGTTGGTTGCAGCAGCAAGTGGGCTGATGGCCTGGGTTTGCTATCGTGATTATGGGGTTTCGCTGCGGGGTTTGTATTGGTATCTGATCAGCGTGGTGTATATCGTCATTGCAACGGTTGATTGGAAGGTACGACTGATTGATGTGTTGCTGGTGATGGCGGCAACTTTAACGGCATTACTTGGCTCGGCCTTTTTAACCATTGGCATCAAAGCCTCGCTGATTGGTTCGTTGATTGCTGGATTATTGTTTTTGCTCTTTTTTGCAGGCTCGTTTTTGCTCTTTCCAAATGCCGATACCCCATTTGGTTTAGGCGATGTCTATTTGGCATTCTTAATTGGGGCAACGCTCGGTTGGCAACATCTTGGGGTGGCCTTGATGTATGGCATGGGCTTAGCCGGAATTGCTTCTATCGGGATTTTGGCTGTGCGTCAATTCAAAGGCGAAGGCACATTATATATCGCCTATGGCACCTTTTTATGCCTTGGGGTGTTGCTCTACCTGATTCGCTTTGGGCCACTTTAAGCAACCATGGATCGGAATCGAGCGACTGCACGTATGCTTAGATGTGGTACGATCAGCATGAACTTGATTCAACACCAAGGAGGTCGTTATGACCCTATTACAGGTGCCAATCACCGAATTTTTGGATCAGCTTGCAACCAAGGAGCCAGTGCCAGGTGGCGGTAGTGTTGCAGCCGTGTCTGGGGCGATGGCCGCAGGCTTGATTTCAATGGTTTGTTCGTTGACCCTTGGCAAAAAGAAGTATGCCGAGGTCGAGGATGAAATTCGTGGTTTGATGGATCGCTCTGAGTCGTTGCGCCGTGAATTGCAAGAGCTAGCCGATGCTGATGTTGAGGCATTTCGCCGTTTGAGCGCCGCCTATAAATTGCCGCGTGAAACTACTGCCGATATTGCGATTCGCCGCGATGCCATTCAAAAAGCCACGCGGATTGCGACTGATGTGCCGTTGCGGGCGGCTCAAGCGGCAGCGGCAATTTTGCCATTGTGTAGTCCAGCCGCTCAAAAAGGTAATTCAGCGGCAGTGAGCGATGTGGGCGTGGCGGTGCTCTTGGCTCAGGCGGCGGTACGCAGCGCCTTGCTCAACGTTGAAATTAATCTTAACACGCTCGAAGATCAATTTTATGTGCGCGAAACTCGTGCCGAGGTTGCCAAACTAACTGCAACCCTGCACGACGATACTGAGGCCGTGATGGCCTTAGTCAATCAACAGCTTCAGGGCTAAATGGTTTTCCAACGATGGCGGAGCGCAGGCTCCGCCTTTTATTTGTAAAGGATGTTATGACAGCGCTTTTGCTTGATGGTCGCGGGTTGGCCAAGGAATTGAAGGCTCAAATTAGCCAGCAAGGAGCTGAATTCAAGGCTCGCACTGGCTATGCTCCCCAATTGGTGGTGATTCAAGTGGCGGGCAATGCTGCTTCCGATTGGTATGTGCGTTCAATTCGGCGTTCATGCGAAGGGGTTGGCTTTGGCTTTGCCCTGCAACGCTTGCCAGAAACCAGCGATCAAGCGACTTTAGAAGCGGCCATTCAACAAGCCAGCAACGATCCCGCGATTCATGGCATTATTATTCAAATGCCGTTGCCCAGCCAGCTCTCGGCTGATGGCGCGGTAGCCGCGCTCAATCCCCAAAAAGATGTTGATGGGTTGCACCCAACCAATGCAGGCCGTTTGGCCCAAGGTTTGACCGCGCTTGTGCCCAATACGCCTGCTGGTGGTATGGCCTTGCTTGATCGCTATCAGATTAATCTGGCTGGCAAGCATGCGGTGGTGGTTGGTCGCTCGAATGTGGTTGGCAAGCCGCTGGCTCAATTGTTGCTGGCGCGGCATGCCACCGTCACAATTTGCCATTCGCGCACTGCCAATTTGGCCGAGGTTATTCGCCAAGGCGATATTGTCGCGGCAGCGGTCGGCAAGGCTGGCTTGGTCACTGGCGAGATGCTCAAACCTGGCGCGGTGGTGCTCGATTTTGGTATCAATGAGGTGGCTGAAGGCCAAGTAGTTGGCGATGTTGATTGGGAAAGTGCCAGCAAGGTGGCGAGCGCAATTACCCCGGTACCAGGCGGCACTGGCCCGGTTACCAATATGATGTTGCTGCAAAACACCTTACAAGCAGCTCAATCGCTGGCCGAACAAGCCTAACCCGCAGCTAGGCTGAGGTTTTCTTGGCTGGCAATAATTAAATCGTTTAGTTGTTGCCAGCGCTCAGCCATTTCGTGGGCGGGCAAGGCTGGTTTCTGCCAATCGGCAATACAGGCTTGGCGATAGGTTAATCCTGCTTGCTCAATCACCCACTGCTCGTAGGCGGCAATCCATGTGCAGCAATGACCGAGCAAGCTAGTCATGCGCAGCCATTCAGCCCAATTATGTGGCGCTCGCACGGCTGGAATTTGGCTTAGCGACCAAACATCACACAGCGGCGCTGCCCGCTCGATCAAGCCAACTTGCAGTTTATCGCGGCGCAGAAATAGGCTTGGCGCATAGCCATCGCCATACCACAAGCCCCAACCCCACAAACCCATCCTCGCTCCACAGTTCAATTGAAAATGATAATTGCTGCTGCCCCGTTGTTCGGCTGGCACACGGCTGCGCGTTGCCCCATATTCCAGCAGCAAATTGCCTGCGCAACGGCGCACATCGTGGCCCCAACACCAACATTGTTGCTCGAATAGTGGCCGGCCCGCTTGATGCACAGCCTTGGGTAATTGATAATTTGGACTATTTTGCTTCATATTGATACTATATATCATTATAAAATTGCCAAAAAATTGGCCGCGCTTTGCACGACCATAATATTGATATAATGTATCATTATTAGAATGGATTGTCAATCGGCAGGCAGCCAAACGGTTGTGCCAACCCAGATCCCTTGGTCGGCCATGCTGGTTTCGTTGCTTAGCTCGACCTTGGCCGGTTTGCTAGGGTCGAAGGTGTAGGTGCCAAGATCAGCCCATTCGTTGGCATACACAAACTGATTGACTACCACATCGCTGCGACCTTCGGCGTGTTCAATCACATAATGGGCGGCAACAGCATCATCGTGGCCGTTGTAGTAGTAGGGAATATACGTTAGCACACGATAACGCCCAGCGCTGGGAATGCTGGTTTGCCAGGTAGCGGTGCTTGGTGGTTGGCTTGGCGTTGGTTGAGGCGTGGCAACGCCTGCCAAATCCGACATTGTGTCGGTTAGGGTTTCAGTGGTTGTTATGGGAATTTGCGAGGTAATCCAAAGGGTTTCGCCACCAGCACCGATTGGGGCATTTTGCCAATTGCCTTCGCTGCGACTAAATCCTTGATCGCTTGGCCGCACTGCGATGGTTTGCCCAAGATCGCAAGGATTCGGGCGATCGGCCCAAAGCCAGCGCGAAGCTGTGCCAACTGGATAGCTGCTCCATGGGTCGGGTTCGCTTGAGCACCAACCATACGGATCGGTGTTGCGGCCAAGGTATTGGGTTTGAAAGTGCAAGTGTGGGCCGATCGCACAGCCAGTTGAGCCAACGATGCCCAATTGTTCGCCGCCTTTGATCGATTGGCCAAGCTCGACCGAAATTTCGCTCAGATGCCAATAGAGCGTGCGATAGCCATTGCCATGATCAAGCACCACGCCTTTGGCTGGCACACCACAACCATCATCAGAATTGCTGGCCCAAACCACCGTGCCATCAGCGGCGGCAACCACTGCTTCGGGCGGTCGTGCGCCATAATCCCAGCCATCGTGACCATCATAGGAAAGCTCGGTTTCACGTCGCCCCCACCAACTCACCAAGGATTGATTGGGCGTTAGAAAGGGATATTCGTGATCAAAAAACGAAGTGATATAGGTGACATTGCGTAGCGGCCAACGTAAAAATGGCGTTGCTGGCGCTGGTACTTGGCCCAACGTTTGACGGGGATCTTCGAAAAACTTGCTGTAGGTTGCGACAAAACTGCCATCGCTGAGCACTTTCGCCAATTCTTCGGGAGTCATGGTTTGAGCCAGCACCCGTATCACTGCATACGAGCTTGGGTTTAAACCAGCTGGAATTGGGCCTTTGACATCTTTATCGCGATATTGCAACTCGGTAACATAGGCGAAATCACGCACACCCCGCCGCAATTCACGGGCGGCCCAACGAATTTGGCCATGCAAGCCGCGCCATTTTTCATCCTCGCCCTGATATTTCATGGCCCAATCGAGTTGATCAGGGTTGGGGGTTGGGTTGGTCAGCAGGCCTTGTTGAAATTCGAGCAAGGCCAGCAGCAATTTGGGATTAAGACTATACAAATAGGCTTGGCCAACCACCACCTCGGCCAGCGATAAATTGCGATCGCCAACTGTTACCAAGGCGGCTTTGAGCGTGCCAGGCTGTGCATCTAACAACGTTTGAATATTGGCGACAGTCAGATTTTGCTCGGATGTAAAGCGAATATCATCGATGATTGTTGGCGCTTCGGCAGAACGGGGCAAGATCGCGCTTGCATCAACCAGATTTTGCGGTTCGATCGCTGGGGGCAGTGTTGGTGGTGGTTGTTCGGCTTGGGTGCGGTCGTCCTCCGTCACCGAATCAACAGGCCGAAAAATCAAGCGCCCAGTTTCAGTGGCAGGTGGGGCAATCCGTAGCACCAGCGTCGTTAACAACAAACTGATGATTAAAGTGCTGAACAAAGCCCAGAGGCGCTGTTGATCGCTTTGCAGCCGATTGCGTAAATCGAAATAGCGTTTGGGGTTAAAACGTTGCATAATCCTCACCAAGCATTCGCCTTGCCAGTATAGCAGATGTCGAATGTTTGGCGTACAGCATGGATCACTCTACCCCTAAAGTGCAATGTGCGATCGGCATGCATTCCTTGATGAGCTTATAAATTAGTACTTAATCCTTGGTATGTTTCAGCTTCGTGTTCTTCGTGCTCTTCGTGGTTCCGTTATGCTCATCCCTTTGAGTAGTAGGATAATGGTTTATGGATTTTTGATCGTAGCGTGTTTCTCCTCCCTTCCGTCCCTCCGCTGGAGGGAAACGTAGGGTGTTTTCATCCCCCTGCACCCCCTAAAGTTCAATTTGAGGATTATAGATGTGTAATAGATCAGGCAACAATGTGCTTAATTATTGAGAATACAAAAATATCTACCATTCAATCATGATATTGGGCTATGACTAATATTCAGATTAATGTTGAAGCATGTTACGAACTTCATCAATCGTATATGGTTCTTTGCGCATATGAATCACAGCATGACAATTCGGACATACAGGGCGCAAATCATCAATGGGATTAACTTCGTAGTTTTCGCCAATAGTAGCTAGTGGCTTAAGATGATGGACATGAATAAATCCTTTTGCTAACTCTCCATAAACTTTGGCAAAATCGAAATGGCAAATAACACAAGTTGATCCATAGTGCTCAATACAACGTTGACGGGCTTCGGGATTTCGCTCATAACGAGTTACTAATGATTGATATTCTGCCCCCTCAATGAAAATCTCAGGGCTTGCTATTGGTTGGTGAGGTTGTGTTGATGGTAAGTCAAACAAATTTGCTTGGATTGCAGCTGACCAATCTTCTTCGACAGTAGATACATTTTGTATAGATTGTTTTCGTAGATCTAGGATAAGGCGTTCAGGATTTGATTGTATCCAAGGGTCAATAATCGAATTAAATTCTTCAATCCATTCATTAGAATTGAAACCATATCTCATTTCATATGTTGACGTAATTTCATCACTTTGAATAATTTTCAGATTATCTGGTAAATCAGGAGTATCCCAGTCTTTTACAATTACTGCTGTACTATTATCATCTATGAATCTTTCTTTTTTATAGCCTTTTTCTTTATATGCGATAACTAGATAGTTTCTTACTTTTGTAGTATAAACGTAATGGACTATTAATTTCTGATATCCTTGATTTATGGGCCGCATTATCTTAGTATCGGTTACATAAACATAGATAGTTGCTTGATCAACTTTTTGCAGAATAGTCATATAAAACAACTCCTACAATCAGAAGGATATTGCTTAAACTAAATAGAGCATAGAACCAAGCATAATCTATGCCCTATGTTCTATGCTCTATGTTCTTGGGCTAGCCAATCATCGTGCCAGCGACCGTATTTTCGCGGCGAGCCTCGATGACATCCTTGACGCGATTGAGTTTATCCAAAATGCGACTAAGTTGATCGATGCTCTCGATGCGGATGGTCGCAAGCAAGGTGGCGCGGCCATGATGTTTATTGTCCAATTGCTGCACCGCTTGAATGTTGATATTGCCATCAGCGATTGCATTGGTCACATCACGCCAAAGCCCGACCCGATCCCATGCTTCGATCCGAATTGGTACAGGATAGGATTGTTTTTCGGTTGTCCCACCCCAATCAACATCGATCAAACGTTCGCGATTGCGTTCATGCAAAACGTTATGGCAATCCATGCGGTGAACAGTGATGCCATGGCCACGAGTGGTATAGCCAATCACTGCCTCAGGATAAACCGGATTACAGCAGTGGGCGATGCGAGTATAGACATCGGTCTCGCCGCGCACGATAATTGTGCCTGGTTTGACTGGCTTGGAAGGCGGTGCAATCGTAGGAATTGCCGCCAATGGCTCTTCCTCAGCACCTTTATCGCTGATGACACGCTGAATTGCTTGGCGCGGCGAAAGATCTCCATTGCCAATCGCTGCCAGAAAATCCTCGCTATTTTTCATGGCATTGGCGCGAATCAACTCTTCCATGGTTGGGCGTACACCCAAACGTTTAAGTTCTTTATCAATTAATTCGCGGCCCGCTGAAATATTAACATCGTTCTCTTGGCGACGGAACCAGCGTTTGATATGGGTGCGTGCGCCGTTCGATTTAACATATTCCAGCCAGTCGCGCGAAGGGCCGCGCGGCACTTTGCTGGTTACGACATCGACAATTTCGCCATGTTGTAGTTGATAATACAACGGCACTGGTTTGTTGTTGACCCGCGCCCCAATACAGCGATTGCCAACCTCTGAGTGAATGCGATAGGCAAAATCGATCGGGGTCGAGCCTTTGGGCAGATCAATGATTTTGCCCTTGGGAGTGAGCACAAACACCTGATCGCGCAGCACATCTTCCTTGACCGTCTCGAAAAACTCGGTCGGATCAAGGTCGCGCTGGCCGTTGATTGCTGAGCGTAGCCACGCTAATTTGGTTTCAAACGATTGATCGTGTTTGTTGCCAAAGCCTTCTTTATAGCGCCAGTGTGCGGCAATCCCATATTCAGAAACTTCGTGCATTTCGTAGGTGCGAATTTGAACTTCGCAGGGTTGCTCACCTGGAATCACCACAGTTGTATGCAGCGAACGATACATGCTTTCCTTGGGGACAGCAATATAATCGTCGAATTCGCTCATAATTGGAATCCAAGTTGAGTGCACCAAACCCAGCACACGATAACATTCATCAACGCTATTGACCATAACCCGTACTGCCAATTGATCATAAATTTGATCAAGGCTTACACTCTTGCGCTCCATTTTGCGGGCGATTGAATAGATATGTTTCGGGCGGCCTGTTACTTCAGCTTTAATATTATCGCGGTCGAGAATCTGTTTGAGGCGGGCAATGACCCGTTGCACGATCCGCTCACGGGTTTCGCGGCGCAAGTTGAGCTGACGACCAATTTCGCTATACTTTTCGGGGTTGATATAGCGAAACGAAAGGTCTTCTAGCTCCCACTTGAATTGCCAAATCCCGAGGCGATGGGCGAGTGGTGCATAAACTTCGAGGGTTTCGCGGGCGATGCGTTGCTGTTTATCGGGGCGCATTGCGCCAAGCGTGCGCATATTATGCAAGCGGTCGGCCAGCTTGATCAGCACCACGCGCGGGTCATCGGCCATCGCAATAAACATCTTGCGATAGGTAATCGCTTGGGCTTCTTCGATGCTTTTGGCTTCCAACTTACTTAATTTGGTCACGCCATCGACGATATGGGCGACTTCGCGGCCAAAATCGGCACGAATTTGCTCCAAAGTAATCGGCGTATCTTCAACCACATCGTGCAATAGCGCCGCCGCGACCGATTCGGGGTCGAGCTTCATATCGACTAAAATATGGGCCACTTGCACTGGATGCAGAAAATAAGGCTCCCCCGATTTACGAATTTGGGGAGCATGGGCGACCTTGGCTACATCCCAAGCTCGCTCGATTAATTGAAATTCATCAAGCGGCCAATAGGTACGCATGCGGCTGATCAGCGCTTCACTTTCATGAACTAGCGGCGAACTAGCGGGAGTCGCAGTGATGTATTTTGTGCTCTCGCTATGGGTTGCATCATCATTAAAAGAACTAGGCATATGAGGTGCGAGGTCCATAATGACCCTCGTTTCTAGCGTCATTGCGCTGTTGTGTCGCGATACATTTTCTGCTGATTGTAGCGAACAGATTAACACGCCGCTATACACATGTCAAGCAAATCGTATGCCACAATGACGCACCGTGTTATGCAGATTACCCAAACGCCAATTGACACATTGCACAAATTAACATAGAATAGCTTTAACTCTGATTTAACACACCTCTTGGTCTAACACATACACGTTCGCCAACTTTTGCCCAACTAAACAAACTCAACTCGTCAACCAGACGAACTAGGTTTCCCCTCCTGCAATGATGCAGAATGCACCAATGAAGGCTCTCCCGCAGCGATGACGCTGGTGGTTTACCCAACGTTTCTTTGTGCTACCTGAAAATGCGCCATGGTATAGGGCAGCGTTGCTAACGCCGTCGCGTATTTGCCAACTCCCTGCGCGAAAGGAGACCTCGCATGAACCGCCTGTTGTATGACCCACGCTTTGAACACGATGCATGTGGCATTGGCTTTGTCGCTCGAATTGATGGAAAACCAACCCATGCAACAGTGAGCTTAGCCCTCGCGGCGCTTGGTAGTCTGACCCATCGCGGTGGGATTGCCGCCGACGGTCTGACAGGTGATGGCGCTGGCCTCTTAACCACCATTCCACGGGCATTTATGGCTCGTGAATTAGCTGCTCGCCGCATTTTGGCTAACCCGCAACGCATTGCCGTTGGCATGATCTTTTTGCCAACCAGTAACACCGAACGTGCCCGCGAATTGATCGACGATGCACTCGTCTGGCGAGGCTTACGACCGCTTGGTTGGCGTGAAGTACCGCTTGATCGTGAGCAACTTGGCCCGATTGCCCGTGATATTTGTCCACAGATTGAGCAAGTTTGGGTTGATCGCCCCGCCACGATGGACGACGATAGCTTTGAACGTGAACTCTACCGCGCCCGCCGCCGCGCCGAACGTACCGCCCTCGCCGAGAACATCGACCTCTACATTCCTTCACTCTCTTGTCGCACGATTGTTTATAAAGGCTTGATGCTGCCAAGTCGGCTCTCACTGTTCTACCCCGATTTGGCCGATAGCGATTATATTGCCAGCGCTGCGGTTTACCACCAACGTTATTCCACCAACACGATGCCAACCTGGAGCCGCGCTCAACCCTTCCGCGTTGTCAGCCATAACGGCGAAATCAACACCTTGGCTGGCAATGTGAATTGGATGCGAGCACGCGAAGCTCATCTCTCTAGCCCGCTGTTGGGTAATGTGCGCGAACTTGCGCCAATCGTTGACGAACGCGGCAGCGATTCAGCCCAATTTGATAATGTGCTGGAATTGTTGGTCCGCGCTGGCCGCGATGTGCGTCATTCCTTATTAATGATGATGCCCGAAGCTTGGGAACATATCGCTGATTTGCCCCAAGATGTGCGCGATTTCTACCAGTGGCACGCCAATTTGATGGAAGCTTGGGACGGCCCCGCCGCCATGACCTTCTGCGATGGCAAAATCGTTGGCTCAGCCTTGGATCGCAACGGCTTGCGCCCGGCCCGCTATATCGTCACCGATGATGGTTTAGTGGTTGTGGGCAGCGAAGTCGGCGCAACCCCAGTCGATGAAGATCGCATTATTCGCAAGGGTCGGCTTGGCCCAGGCCAGATGATCGCTGTTGATCTCATCAAAGGCCAATTGTTGGATAATACTGCGGTCAAAGCCATGTTTGCTGCCCGCCAACCTTATGGCCAATGGCTGCAAAACAAGAGTGTCGATTTGGCCGAGTTGGTCGAGGCCTACACCGAAGCTGCGGTCGAACTCAATCCTGACGATTTATTGCGCTTGCAAGCAGCGTTTGGCTATACCGACGAAAACTTGGCGATGGTGCTCAAGCCAATGGGTCGCGAAGGAGCCGAACCAATTGGCTCGATGGGCGACGATACCCCAATGGCGGTATTTTCGAACTTGGCTCGCCCAGTGTATGGCTACCTCAAACAACGCTTTGCTGAAGTAACCAACCCACCAATCGATCCCTTGCGCGAACAATTGGTGATGTCGTTGTCGATTCGCTTAGGGCCACGCCACAACATTTTGCTCGAACGCCCTGATCAAGCCCACCAAATTGCCTTGGCCAGCCCGATTTTGCGCAATATCGAGCTAGCAGCGTTGCGAGCTTGTACTGATCGTAGTTTTGGTACCGCCACCTTGGATACCACCTTCCCCGTCACCGACGATGTTCAATGGATCGAACATGCGCTTGATGACTTGTGTAGCAGCGCCGATCGCGCCTTGGATACTGGGGCAACCATTCTTGTGTTGAGTGATCGCGAAGTTGCGCCGCAACGAATTGCCATCCCAACTGTCTTGGCGCTCGGCGCAGTTCACCATCATCTAATTCGCACTGGTCGCCGTTCAACCTGCTCGTTGATTGTCGAAACTGGCGAAGCTCACGAAGTTCATCATGTGGCGGTTTTGGTTGGCTACGGCGCTGAAGCCGTCAACCCCTACGTCGCCATCGCCACGATTCGTGAAATTGCCAAAGAACGCTCACGCACCCCAATCACTGCCGATCAAGCCGAAGATAACTATGTGCATTCTTTGGAAAAAGGCTTGCTCAAAGTGATGTCGAAGATGGGCATTTCAACCGTCGATAGCTACTGTGGAGCGCAAATCTTCGAAGCGATTGGCTTGAGCGATGCCGTGATTGCCCGTTGTCTGACTGGCACGCCCTCACGCTTTGGCGGAGCCGATTGGCAACGTTTGGGCCGCGAAAGCTACCAACGCCATGCCCAAGCGTTTGGTTTAGAAAAACCAGCCCTCAGCCACCCAGGTTTGTACAAATTCCGCAAAGATGGCGAATATCATGCCTTCCAACCAGCGGTGGTGCACGCTTTGCAAAAAGCGGTGCGAGCAGCAGTCGATAATGGCGCAGATTTCGAAGCGGGCTATGCAACCTATCGCGAATACAGCGACTTGCTGAACCAACGCCAACCATCTGACCCACGCGATTTGCTAGATTTTGTCGCAACTGAGCCAATTTCAATCGATGAGGTTGAGTCAATCGAAACGATTGTCAAACGCTTCTCGACAGCGGCAATTTCCTATGGCTCGTTGAGCGCCGAAGCTCACGAAACCTTGGCAATCGCCATGAATCGGCTTGGCGGCATGAGCAATAGCGGCGAAGGCGGCGAAGACCCAGAGCGCTTTGGCACCGAAAAAGTCAGTGCAATCAAGCAAATTGCCTCAGGCCGCTTCGGAGTTACACCCAGCTACCTGATGAACGCCCGCGAGTTGCAAATTAAAATGGCGCAAGGCTCCAAGCCAGGTGAAGGCGGCCAAATTCCAGGCAATAAAGTTACTGAAGACATTGCCCGCACCCGCCATACCACGCCAGGCGTAACCTTGATTTCGCCACCACCCCACCACGATATTTATTCAATTGAGGATTTAGCTCAGTTGATTTACGACATGCGCACGATCAACCCCACCGCTGCGGTTTCAGTCAAGCTCGTCTCGGAAATGGGGGTTGGCACGATTGCCGCAGGTGTGGTCAAAGGTGGCGCTGATGTGGTGTTGATTAGTGGCAATTCGGGCGGCACTGGCGCTTCACCATTGTCATCGATCAAAAACGTCGGCATTCCATGGGAAATTGGCTTGGCTGAAACTCAACAAACTCTGATGATCAACCAACTACGCGATCGAGTGCGGGTGCGGGCCGATGGTGGCTTGCGCACTGGCCGCGACGTAGTAATGGCCGCCTTGCTTGGCGCAGATGAATATTCCTTTGGCACCTCAGCGCTGATTGCCGAAGGCTGTGTGATGGCTCGCGCCTGCCACAACAACACCTGCCCAGTTGGGATTGCCACTCAACGCGCCGATTTACGCGCCAAATTCCCCGGCAAACCTGAGCATGTGATGGCCTTTATGCAATTTATCGCCCAAGAAGTGCGTGAATTGCTGGCCCAACTTGGTGCTCGTAGCTTGAACGAAATTATTGGCCGCGTCGAATTATTGCGCCAACGCCAAACCAACAATCCCGACCACGATGCGCTTGATCTTAGCCCATTGTTGGGCTTGGCCAACGCTGGCCCACGGCGCTTCAACGGCATGCCGCAGTTGGTTGGTATCGATCGGCTCAATCAATTTTTGGTCGATAGTGCCTTTCCAAGTGCCAAAGCTGGTCAAGAAGTGATTATCAACGCCGAAATCACCAACGAAGATCGCTCAACCGGCATCACCTTGGCAGGCGAATTGGCGCTGCTCAAAAATACTGGTCACGTCAGCATGAATTTTGCTGGCAGTGCTGGCCAAAGCTTTGCTGCCTTCGCGACGCGCGGCATGCAACTCAACTTGGTTGGCGATGCTAACGATTATGTTGGCAAAGGCTTGGCTGGTGGCGAAATTGTCGTCAGACCACGGCCAACCGCCCAGTTCCTTGCCCACGAAGCCACAATTATCGGCAACACCGCCTTGTATGGCGCAACCAGTGGTAGCTTGTATGCTGCTGGCCGCGCTGGCGAACGCTTTGCTGTGCGCAATAGCGGCGCGGTTGCCGTAATTGAAGGCATCGGCGAGCATGGTTGCGAATATATGACAGGCGGCACGGTTGTGGTGCTTGGCAGCACTGGCAACAACTTTGGCGCAGGCATGAGTGGTGGTCAGGCCTTTGTCTACGACCCCAACGAACGCTTCCTTGGCCGCCTCAACGACGATATGGTGATCGCCGAACGGGTTGAATCACCACTGGTTGCCGACCACTTGCGCGAACTAATCGAGCGCCACGCGGCACTAACGGGAAGTGTCCAGGCCAACGATATTCTCGCCAACTGGGAAGATCAACAAGGAGCCTTCTGGCACATTATGTCCAAGGCGGCCCATGCTGCGGCTGCCCAAAATAACCAGCCAGAACTGGCTAAAGTCGCCGCTTAACGCTAGTCACTCCACACACACAGCAAGTACCAGCGATCAAGGATGATCGCTGGTACTTGTTTAAAGTATTAAGCTCTAGCGTAGTAGATTAAGCCAAGAAGTAAAAATTTAATAAAGAATGCCGTGAAGCGTAAGGATGCTCGTAAGGTTCAAGCTTTAGGCTGCTTGTTAATGGGCAATTCAGATTAAAGCCCATTCAGCAATTTTAGAGAATAGCTATGAGCGACCAACCCGCAGCTTCAGATTCAGCCGCATCAACCAATCTTCAGACAGCCCTCAACGCTGAGGTGGCGTTTGGTCTTCGCCCAACCGTAACAGGATTGGGTTTTTTATATTTGTTATTTAGTATTGCCCATGCGTTGGTTTTGCCCAGCCCAATTAAACTACCAATGGTCATCGTAGCGCTCAGTAGTGTCATTTTTTTTGGATTTTGGTGGTGGCGCTTGCAAAGCTGGCGGCCAGCCCCCGAGCTGACCCATCCGCTGGCCACGCTCTTTATTGTGGTTGGCGGCTTCAATAGCGTTTTGCATATCTGGCTGAGCGGCGAGATTCACCAAAGCACCAATATTGCCTTTATTTTAATTGGCACTGGCTGTTTGTTGCTTTCTTGGAATTGGTTCATCGTAGCGAGTGGGGCTATTTTGCTGGCGTGGATTGCGGCGATCATTTCATTGCCAACCTCACCGTTGACCATGCATTTTATTTTTATGGTGGTTAGTGCCACGATTGCCGCTGCCACAATTCAAGGCATTCGTTTGCGCACGGTCAAGGGCTTGATCAAATTGCGCTTGCAAGAAAGCACCTACAAACAAGAGCTACAAGAGGCCTTAATCCAAATCAAAATGAGTGAAGAGCGTTTTCGCGCCTTGGCCGAAGCAACCTCCGAAGGGGTGGTATTGCAAGATGAAGGCGTGGTGATGGATGCCAACGAACGCTTTGGCGAGATGTTTGGCTATCATCGTGATGAAATTCTCGGCCACTCGTTACGCGAATTTGTCGAGCCACAATCGCTGCAACGGGCAATGCAAAAATATAAAGATGGTGCGCCCTACGAAGTTACCGCACTGCGCAAAGATGGCAGCACCTTTATCGCCTTGGTGTTGGGCACCAATTTGCCCTATAGCAATCGGGTGGTGCGGGTTGCGGCGGTGCGCGATATTACTGAGCAGCGCCATTTTGAAAATTTATTGCTGACTGCCAAAGATGATGCTGAGGCCGCCAACCGCGCCAAAAGCACTTTCCTTTCAACTGTCAGCCACGAATTACGCACGCCACTGAATGCGATTGTTGGCTATAGCGAAATGATCTACGAGGATTTGATCGATCGCAGCATGCCTGAGTTGGCCATGGATATGACCCGCATTCGTAGCGCTAGCGACCGCTTGTTGAGCTTGATCGATGGCGTTCTGACGATTACCGATCTTGATGCGGAAGTTGTGCGTTTGGAGTATGAAACGATCGATTTGGCGCTGGCGATTGGCAGCATCAGCGACCAATTGCAAGCCAAAGCCCAAGATAACAAAAATACTGTGCAATTATTGGGTAGCCAAAACTGGGGTTCGATTATCAGCGATGATCATAAATTGCGCATGATTATTTACCATCTGCTGGATAATGCAATTAAATTCACCCACGCAGGCTTAATTAGCATCTCGGTGCAACGCTTGCAACACGCTGCTGGCGGTTGGCTCGAAATTGCAATTCGCGATACGGGGATTGGCATTGCCCATGAGCAATTTGAACGGATTTTTGAGCCATTTGTTCAAGCCGATTCCTCGGCCACTCGCCAATATGAAGGTACCGGTTTGGGCTTGGCCGTGAGCATGCGGCTGGCTCGTGCTTTGGGTGGCACGATCGAGCTTGATAGCCGCTTAGGGATTGGCTCAACGTTTACTCTGCATATGCCCGAACATCCCACCAAACCCAATGTGCCTTCACCTCAAATGTCACACGCGAACGTATAGGGTTGGGATATATAGTGCGCACAATCCTCGTTTAATTAAACCTTCAAGCTATGGGCTAAATCAACATACGTTGAGTTTTCACTATACCAATATTTCCTAACAGACATTGAATGTTGACAAAATCCTAACACTCGATTTATACTCAACATAAATCAAGTGTTAGGATTTTTTGGTATAGTGAAAGGTCGGTTTATGCGTAAGAGAATGCGTCCTAAGAGTCGGCTACTCCTGCTTTTTATTGGTTTTGCAAGCCTATTAAGTAGTCTACCAACTACCCTTACAGCCGCAGCTTCCCCTCATTCAATTACAACTACCAATGCTAGTGATGACTATCAAATTTTGATAAGTGGCCAAACTCTAACCGAATTATCAATTGAGCCAGCAACCGACCACGATTATTTCTATATTGATGTTAATGCAGGTCAAACGATTACTGTCGTAATGGTGCGAACAAGCGCCGATCAAGCATTAAATGGACTTTTAGATTTATTTGATCCAACAGGCGCGATGATTGCCTCTGATGATAATAGTGGTCATCGCGGCAACCCTTTAATCCAAGAGGTTGAGGCCATAACAACAGGTCGTTATATGCTTCGGGTACGTGATTATAGTGGAACCCGTACCGGAACCTATCAAATTACAGCGACTGTCGCTGAGCCATTAGTTTCAGGACCAAGTTTTGCAATAACTGATCTTGAGACCGATCCCTGTCCATTACCAATGGCCGCAATCACCGTACCAGAGATCGCAGATCCGACTACAGGGCCAAAAAATCCACAATTCGAAATAGGGAATCAAGCCTTACCTCGGACTGGTTATCCCTTAAATTGTGAATTTGCGCGGGATCGGCAGATTCTGGCAACCGCCATTACGCCTACAGCATTCACCATTCAAAATGCTGGCCAAGTGCAAACGACTGATGCCTTTGTGGTTGATAGCAGCGCTCAATATCTGTTGTTTGACTATATGGTTGGGCGAAAAACAGCGGATAAACCAACACGATTACATGTTGAGGTCTTGAGTGGGCCTACGTTTGCGACGATCACTGATCTTAGTCAACATACGATTCGCGGACAGTATCTTGATGGTTGGAAACGTGGTGTGTTGGCGGTCGATGCATTTCGAGGGCAAACCATCAAGCTGCGATTTATTAACGACAGTTCATCAGCTGCTCAGCCATCAGCACAAGTACGAGCTATTAAGCTGTCGATTGAAGTTCCCGATTGGCAACCATCGCCTGTTGGCACAACCGCAATTGAGTATAACGATAGCATGGGAGCACATGCTGTTATTACTGGGGCAAGCGCATTTTTGATTTCGGCTCCATTTACAATTCCTCTGCAAACCCAAAGTCTAAGTTTCAATTACCAAACTGGCCGACGCTTGAATAATGCCAGTGCCCCAATTGAGGTGCAAGTGCTCAATGGGCCAGATTTCATTACCGCAACTCCGATTGACAATAACACAGTCACAGGGCGCTTGAGTGATGGTTGGAAACGAGCGACACTTGATATCCAAGCATTCCGTGGTCAGGTTGTCAAACTCAAAATTGTGAATGATTGGTGGCCCAACGAGCCCCAAACAACCGCAATTGATAGCTTTAAGTTAAATCGGGCTGTGCCAGGGTGGGAAGTCACCAATGCCAATTATGTCTCGATCGAGAGCTTGCAGATTCCGCCAAGTACACTAACGAATGTATTAACCAACACCGATTTTGAAATTGGTTTTACTCCTATACCAGACATTATCCCTAATCAAACATTTGAGCTTCCAAGCAATCCGCTTCAAACCCTCAGTTTTTCAACAATGAGCTTGAATGGTACGAATGTGGTAACTACGACTCCCCCAATCGTTGTGCCTGAACAAGCCACCAGTTTACAATTTGAGGCATTAATTGGCGATAGTAGCAATCCAAGCTTGATTAAACCAGTGACGGTCGCGATCCTCAGTGGTGATGCATTTGATATTCGCGAATTGCCGATTGATCATCAAATACGTGGCACAATCCAAACCGGCTTACAAACAGCAGTAATTGATATCAAACGCTATCAAGGCAAAACGATTAAGCTTCAGTTTACCAATCACACAACCAATGCGCCAACGAGCCAATTGAGCAATTTTCGTTTAGTTGATCATGTGCCGCAATGGCAAGCAAATAGCCAAACCAGGTTAAACTTAATCAATGAATCATCAGCCAATCCAACCCATGCCTTTTTGGTTGGAACCCAAAGTAGCCTTCTATCGGCCCCATTTACGCTACCCACTGAGGCTCAACAAATTCGTTTTGAGTATCGTACTGGCCATACAGATAATGCCACGCGCCAAAGTCGGATTCAATTAACCGTCTTAAGCGGTCCAGACTTTGGGATTCGCACGCGGATTGATCAGAATCGGCTTGTTGGAACTGATGTGATCGGTTGGCAATCAATTGCATTTGATCTCCAACGATTTCAAGGCATGCCAATTAAACTCGAATGGGTGACTGAGTTAACCAATCAACCATATCTGCGCTTGGATAATCTCCAGGTAGGGGTGGCAATGACTGGTTGGCAAGCCAGTGAGTCCAGTGATATTCTGATTGAGCCAACAACCCCGACGTTAGGTCAAAGCATGCGGATTAATGGAAATGCTGCAACCATTACGAGCCAGCCATGGACTGTACTCAGTAATACCGTCAGTCTTAGTTTCGATTATAAAGTGCTAAGAATTAACGAAACCGGCAACGCGAACTTGTATGTGGATGTCTTGAGTGGTCATAACTTTGAGGTGATAACCCGCATTGATGCGAATGGCTTGGTTGGCTCGATCACTACCCCCAATAATGGATGGCAACGCGCAACATTAAATGTATCCCAATTCCAAGGGCGGACGATTAAGCTGCAATTTAAAAATGCGGGATATGCGATGGCTCAATCGTGGATTGATAATCTGACGCTCAATCACGGGCAACCAAGCGCGAGCCATGGTTCTGATGAAGCCCCTGACGGCAGTTTCCTAACACTGCTGAATACTGGTACTGCCCAATCTGCCCTCTCATCGAGCTTTGTGGTTGCTACGGATACCCAATTTTTGCGCTTCGAGTATCAAACCGGGACATTTGAGCATGGCAACGAGCAACGCTCGTTTGTCGTCGATATTCTCTCAGGCAATAATTTTGCAACTATCACCACGATTAACCAATCCTTGCCAAGCCGTTCGTTAAATGATGGCTGGCAAGTTGCCAAACTACCAATCAGTCAGTTCCAAGGGCAAACGGTCAAACTACGGCTAACCATGCCTTTTGTTACCAAGCGTTCGGTTGTTCGCATTGACAAACTGGCGTTGTTGAGCCCGCGAGCGCAGTTGACCACGCCAATCGCTGTTGATGGTACAACCTATTTAAATGTACCACTGACTGAATTAGGTGGCATTACGACAACCGCTAGCATGACCATTACCGCGCTGGTTGTTTATGATGAGTATGTCGATTTGGAGGGTATAGTACGATATGATAATGCTAGCTATCAATTAGTATCGACCGGAACGACATATCGTTCTATGTTGGGCAGTCCCAACGATAAAGTAGTGGATAGTATTGATCAATCGAATACTTTTAATCTGCTCCACTTTGCCGTACGAGATAACCTGCCAACGACGGCATCTCTTCAGCAGATGGCTATTGCAGATCCTGTAATTGCACTCTATCTCCAGAAGAAGAATACTCGTCAATTAACCGCCTTTGAATTCAGTATTGATAATACGCTTTTGATTAATGAGCTAGCGAGCGCAATGGCACGGTACGATACTGATTATTACCATGATATATGGTTTAAGAAAATAATTAAACCCTATTTAATTGAAGATATTGATATTACAGACTATTCAGCTAATACCAGCAATCATTCAGAACTATTACTGAAACATAGGGTAAGAACAAAAAATATTGCCTGTGAAGTTATCGAAGAAGTTGTTTATGCTATCGTTTTTAATGGGGACGCTGATATTGAAAAGCATCAGGAGCATGATATTTATTCAAGTATTGAAATTATGTATGAGCAAAGTAGTGGTAAACCAATTAATCCAAATAGTAATCCAGCAATATGTGATGGTTACTATGATTTACCAAGTAGCTCATCAATTCAGATAGGAACAATTTATCCTAACCCGAAGCAGACATTGAGTGTGAAAATTGCGACATATGGAACCGAAACAAATGGAGAAAAAGCCGATTATCTTACCAGAGGACGATATAATGGTAGCTTTTATGTAGAAAAGAAAAAATATACACCTCAAATTTATCTGAATGCCGCTGTTTCTCTTCCTAAAGTTCCAATGTTGGCGTTTCTTACTGGCAATATAGCATCAACTGTTGTTTCCGAAGGTCGAGAGGAATTTGTAGCCAAAAACCAAGAAAAGGTATTTAAGCATGTATTTAAAGGGATTATTGATCTTAATAGTTTTGCTACCCGCTCTGCAAATCATTCATTTGATTATGCAGTACTTGATACTGCTGGATATGATGCTAATGCTTTTTGGGGGATTAAGCACTGGAAGGGTGGTCGATTCAGTAGTAGTGCTATGGTTTCTTGGCATATCCCTTTTACTAATAATATCTATGATGCTGAAAGCCATTTTTCCGAAACAAATCATACAATCATTATCTATTTTATGAGCGGTAATTAATTTATCAATCATAAATCTAGTGTTCTTTTAATTGAAAGAACACTAGATTTGATTAATCAAGAGGTATCTATGAAACAATATTGTTATCGATTAAGTCTAATTCTATCAATATTTATCCTCGTTTCCTGTAATAATCAGGCTGTTATACGAGGAGAATCAAGTGTAGATATAACGATTTGCCTATTTAATCCACAACAAAAGCCTTTGAAAAACCAAGAATTTAAAATGACCTTGATTCTAGATGATGGCCAAATACTTACATCACATACTACTCAGGCTGATGCCCATGGATGTAAAGGGTATTCAATTGGTGAATTTACTAGTACGTACCCACAGCCATTTAAAGTACAGGTTAATGTATTTTATAAGGGAAAGGATAATTTTGTTGAATATCGACCAAATGAGCCAAAAACAATAATCAATATTGAAGTTAAGGAATAATATAATATGAAAAAGATATATATAGTTTTATTGGTTTTCATGCTAACATCATGTAATATTGAATTCGATAAAAATAGTATTAATAGTGAGTTCAAGATTAATTGTAGTACGGAATTTGTTTCGAATGATTCATTAGGTCAAAATAAAAATATATCTTTGCATATAAATAATATAAATCACGATGAATTATTATTATCTACCATTAATATGGTAAATTTTTCAATAGAATATCATAAAGATGATAATGGGTTGTATGTAATCGAGATATCAACGGATATTGATTCAAACTTGCTTACGAGTAACGAATATTCTATACGTAAAGTTGATATTTATGATAATAGTTATAATAATACATTTACTGGATATAATCGAGTTGTTATTAATAATGATTTAAATAGTGAGTTTTACTATAGTTGTAAGATCGAAAAATAAGCTGTATGATCTTTTATGATGTCTATTTTGGGAGCTTCCAGCTGATAGCGGCTAGAATTAATGTACCATGGATCGAACAGCAAAATAAACCAATCAGCCTAGCCTAGCATCCCAGTTTTTCTGTTCATTCTGTCTAGGATCGAATTGCAAATTACCCAGCTGAATGATACAAAATGCGATTCGATAGGCCTTAATGTCCAGAAAAATAGTTGTATTATCTGGAATGTTCATTTTGAGAGTTGAGTTATTAATTTTTCATTAAAAGGAGAATGATGTTCATGGAAGAATTTAAATCACATAGTGGAGCATATGACGCGTTATCAATCAGCAACGTTTGCAGATTAAACATCGTACCTATCTATTGCCAATTGTCATGCTCGATCTTTCATTGGAACAAATTAGCTATATTAAGTTGCGTAAACGCTTTATTTGGTTTGGCAAACAAGGCTTTGAAATTAATTATCGCCAGCATCCCAATGCTGCGTTACTTGGTTTCTTCTTTGTTTCCAAGCAATTCCAAGCTTGGCTCGATGCTTTTAGCGCAGCAGGCATCAAAATTATACCCAACGCATAGTTAGCAAAGGAACAATAGGTGTTTACGAAATTCTTCGATTGGATTTTAGGGCGAAATATACCAGTTGAACCATGGCATTTGCAAAGGCTGAGTTGGCTGATTACAGAATATCAGCTTGATGGCGAGTTAGCTGAATCCGCAACGAATTGGCTTTCAGTGGGCGATACCGCTGAATTGCTTGACCAAATGGTCAACGAGCAGGGTTTAATCGTGTTTTGCTACCATAATCAAGCATTTGCTCAAGCTGATGGCATCTGGTTTGAGATATTTTTGGATTATGATTTGGTGATTATTCTGGCCAACGATGCCGAAACGTTATTTACACCATTGGCTCAGCAATATCGCAAGCTTAGCACGAGCAGCATTCGCGATAATCGGGCGAATGATTTGCTGGGAACCAACGATGTGCTTTGGCCTGAGCAAATTATTCAGCACAAACGCGATTTACTGATGATCAGCCACGATGCTGATAGTATCTTTTTAATTCGACAGGATCAATAATTATGCGGAGCTTTACAGAAAGAATCCTGGCAATAGCAACTGGATTTTTAATTTTTGCATCATATTCGGTAGAATTTACCAAAACTGATCAATCAGCAACAAGCTACTTGATAACCTATAATAATGCAATCAATTTCCCAATTATTATTGTTTTATATCTGTTAACTGCTGCTTTGTTTTTTAAGCTAATTCCATGGCCTAAGATCAAGATGTTAGCAATTTTCGCCCTAACACTAGGAAATTTAGTATTTTTCCCGCGCTTAATTCGCCAAGAATTTCGGCTTAATGATACGCACTTAACAATTGTTTCATCGGGGTTTGTTGAAGCCTATCCATGGGCAGATCTCCAATCAATCATTATTTACAAACAAAAATCAGGCCGATCGACGATCACCTACTGGAAAATGACCGATACCAATGGCAATGTGATCGATGATGAGCTAGAAAATTCATTGATGGCGCAAAGTCGTGAAATTACTGAACAATTTGCCACCAGCCACGGCGTAACATTCGATAATCAGCTTCATCCATAAGCAGCATAAATAACGAATCATTTATTGAAGGAGTAGCACATGCGGCAGATTTGGCGAGGGGTTGGCTTAGGTTTGGTCTTATTGAGCTTCGTTGGGTGCAGCTTTGAATCAAAATTCCTCAATCAGCGGGCTATTGATCAAGTGCTCCAAAATGAGCAAGCTAGTTTGCTCCATACCATTAATACGACATCCAATACAGTTGTTTTTCTACAAACGCCAACTGGCAAAACCTGTCGGGTTTTTACTGGTGGTTCAAGTGATTCAGGCTTTAGCCAATCCCATGAGGGCATCTACTATCACTCTTCAGGAAATCAAGTCGTGGTGTTGAACATTGTCAGGCATTCGACCGTGCCAGCAGAAGATATATTTTGTATCGCGATCGAAGATCAACAACTACAACAACAAACTCAAACCATCACGATTCATCAATCGAATGGTCAAACAGCTTCGATTTCAACCAACGGCGCAGCCTATAGCATTACCGTTTTAGCTGGCAATCAACAATCGAGCACAGGCGAGTATCTCAAGGTTGAGTTTTTTGATGCAACTGGCAAGCTATTACACACTGAAACGCCAACCAATCGTTAAGAAAGGCTGTGAATGTGGTTTCGGCTCAAACACGAATATATCGCTAGTGGCCTATTGTATGGCCTAGCACCGCTATTGCTGTATGCCCTCTTCGATTCGTTTTGGCTGGGGTTAGGCTTGGGCTTTTGGCTGGTAGTTGGCCTGATTCGCTGGTTTACGGCGATTGTTTGGCAACCATGGATTGTTTGGCTGAGCTATGGAATCAGTTTTGGCTTGGCTGTTTTGATTATCGCGCTAGGTTTACATCCGCTCACGGTAATGGTGTATTTTTTAGGATGGCTCGCCGCAGGTGTCTTGGCGAGTATGGCGTTTAATCGCTATTAATATGCAAAAATCAGCCTCTGCCAATTACAGGCAGAGGCTGATTTAGTTAAGTCAGATCGTGATAGTTTAGCGCTTCACGGCTGGCAGATAGATTTGATACGATTCGACCTCGAATTTCCAACTGAAGTCAGCCGGCATTTGACGGCCATCTTTCGATCTAATTCCGTTGGCTCCGCCACGAATGGTCACGGTGTAGGTTTCACCATCGACCAGCGTAGCGCTAGGCTTGAAGCTAAATCCGATAATCTCAGTTTTATCAAGATTGTAGAGATAGATTGGTGTTCCGGCTACCAACTGATTGCTGGCATTGCGAACTTGGAAGGCATTCGTCAGCGATGCCTCGCTCAGTGGAGTTTCAAAGGCGGCCTCAATCTTGGTGGTTGTCACACCGCGTCCTCCAGGCACTGGATTCCAAGCATGTGGGCTTAGCGACCACGGCGTGCCCACAACTAACGGTGACCAAGCGCTGAAGTTGCCACTAAGATCATAGGCTCGAATCCCATAGAAGATCGATTGATTGTCTTTCAAGCCCCACAGTTTGGCATCAAGTTGGTTCGTCGCAGTAAAGATCATCTCTTTGCCACCCATATTGCGGGAGTAGAGGAACTCATTTGGATCATTGACTTCACCAAAGCCAATCTCATAGCCACCAAGGTCCATTTCGCTGTTCGGTGTCCACTTGACCAACAGTTGACCGGGCAATGGAGTCGCTTGAAGATTGGTTGGAATTTTGGGCGCACGCTGATCATTGACCACAATCAAGGTATCCAATTGTTGAACGGTTGGTTGATTATGGCCATCGTCGGCGAAGAGCGCCAGCTTATATTGACCACTTGGAATCTCGCTTAGATCCCAAACATGCTGGCCTGTACCAAGTTTGATGTTATCGCTAATGACCGTGCTCAAGCCTACATCAATGGGATCGGTTGGGGTGATCACGCTAGCATAGACCAGCGAAACTTTGGCGTTAGGGTCATCGGTATCGCGGGTCGCCCAATTAACCGTAACTTTGCTGCCAGTTGGAGCCGAGTTACATGTTACGGTTACGCCTGGGGTTGCCGCACCGCCACAAGCCAAGGTTGCGCTATCGAAAATTGGTGGGTTATTCAGTTGGTAAGCAACCACTTCGTATTGGCTTGGTGGCCCTTCAATAATCAAACTATACGTACCAGGTGTGGCCGCTTCGAGCATAAAGGCCAAGTCATTGCCTTCCGTAATCACGGTGGTGTAATCGCGAATCAAGGTCTGAGTTGTGTCATTGACATTGCCTTCATTGAGTTCCGTTCCATCAGGCAGAATCAAGCGGATAACTGGTTCAACTGAAGGAGTTCCACTAAAGTGAATCCCAAAGTAGCCACTGGCGGTCGAGGTAATCACCACTGGTACTGTAACTTCAGGGATTGCCGCAAACAAGGCACCACCCGATTTCCCTGGGTTGACAGGCCGTGAGATGATTCGTTGGCTGTAGCCTGGTTCGCCTTGCTCGATACTCTGCGCAATTTGGAGCGAGTTAATCAGGCGATAATTTTTGGGGTTGACGAGCTTGACAAAACCAGTGTTCAATCCAACCGGCTTGCTCAAATCAACAAATACACTCACTTTGAAGATGCCGAAACAGCAGCTCACGCGGCCCAACATCCCTACGGTCGTACCACCACCCGATTTTTCGAACTCGCCCATTTGGAATGAAACTGAGCCAAAGGTAATATTCTTTGGTGGTAAGGCTTTGCCGAACTGGCCTTTGCGCAAGCCAACCGACATTCGTGCTGAGCCAGCAAAGCGTAGTTTTTGTTTATCAACACAATTGGTTGAGCCAGCAGGCGTACAGCTACGAACCGTGACCGTGCCAACCCGCAGTTCCAAGCCGCCACGTACAATCACTGCTTCAAATTGGAACTTAGCATGCAGACCCTTGCCGCCGCTAAACCCAGCTTCGTGGCCAATTTCGACACTAGCGCTAGCAACTTCAAAAATCAATACCTTCATGCTGGCGGTCAGCGAGAACTTGAATGGATCAACCACCAAGGTTGCAGTTCCCTCTGCCGAAACTAGCGGAATTCCTGCGAGCTGAGCAACTGAACTTACTTCAATGCCAACCCCAATCGTGACCGAGCCTGACTTGAGCGAGAACGAACCACTCATCTTGGTCAGGGCAGCGCCACTGTTGGCCAACGGAATGCCTGGCGATGACTCGAAGGCCACCACGACATCCAACTCATTAAACACCCCGGTTGGCAAGGTTTTGACCGAAACATCAACCGAAATCGTTGAGCCGCCGCTAGGATCAAAGCCAGGCATGCTCAGAGTTGCCCCACCAGCAAACATGTAGCCAGCGCCATCTTTGCTGAAGAAGCCACGGAAACCAACAAAATTAGTTCCTGCAATCTTGAGCGGTGGCAACTCAATCCCGCCGCCAGTTACCGAAACTTCGCCGCGCCCACTGATGCTGAGGCCAGACACATCGGCGGTAAGGTTGCCCATCAGGTCTGACATCGAGAGTCGAGCACTATCGGCGGCAAAACCACCATCATCAAGGAAGCGGGGATTCTGCAAGGCCATGCTGAAACCAGCAATTTTGACGCTAAAGTTGGTTAGCGAGGCTTCGAAACGTTTGATACATGGTGATTGGGCACAGTTTTGGCTGCCAATCGGCGCAACATTCGGGCCGCCACGCACGACCATCACCAAGCCTGCACCAACACCGCTGTTACCTGGGATTTTTACGCTCAGGTTACCAGTCACGGTTAGGTTGAGGGTTTGTTGGGCCACGCCAAACTGACCAACGATGCTGCTGCCTTCCAACACGCCGCTCGAAATATTAGGAGTGCTGATCGTCGCACCGCCGAGGGCAAATTGCAACTTACCATCTTTATTGATGCCAAATTTGAAGCCAGTAATACCTGCTGCCGATTGACCGCCCATATCGCTTGACCACAGCAGATCAACCGCACTTGCTTTCAAGCCATAGAAATTTTCTACTGTATCGCCGATTAAGCTCAACCCGCGCAGGCGAAAATTCAACGGCCCCATTGCAACGGTGGTTTCAGCAACAGTAGCACTGAAAACAGGCTTGAAAACACCGTTGACTTTGACGGCACTAAATGTCAGGGTTACTTCGCGCGGCGTGGCTGATTCTGGTTGGTTCAGCACATTGCCAAAAATCAAGGTTGAGTTGACGCTAACGGTTGACGTACCAGTCGCATTATCATGGCCAATGCTCAAGGTTTGGTCGGTCATGCTAAAGTTGCCGCCAAATTTCCAATCGGGAATTGGCACCGAGCCGCCGCCAATGCTAAAGCTGCGGTTCGCATACTTGAGATTTTGCAGCGAAAAGACCAAATTTGGCTTAGCCGGATCAAGGTTTGGTAAATCGGGATTAGCCGCTCGTGAAACTTCGACCAAACCAGCTTCAAAAGAGCCAGTTGATAGCGCAATCTCTTTGACTGCAACACTCATGCCAGCCAATGACATGGTGAAATTATCGACATTGCCTGAGAGCACGCCTTGTTGCGAATATTTGAGATTCACCACAATATTGAGATTGGGATTCTCAGACGTGCTTGGGTTTAATGCTGCGATGTTGAGGTTAATCGGCAGCTCAGCCCGAAATTCTGCTGCGGCCAGATCGAACACAAAGCTCAGATCTTCGGTCTCGCTGGGGTCGGTCGTCTTATAAAAACTGCGCACACCCGAGCGATCAAGAAAGTGCAGGCTGATCGTGCTATTGGCGATTACGCCGATTGGATCAGCACTGCTTTGATCATTGGTAATCGTTAGGCCAGTCGTATCAACCTCAAACACCTCTTTCGGCGTGTTGTTGGCATTATAGGTTGAGGCAACTAGCGGCAAGCTAGCATTATCGCCAATAAATTTAACTGCGCCCGACAGCACCGACTGATCGGCAGTGAACACAAACTCGCCAAGGTTCGCGCCAACCGCGCCAGCGCTGATCAATGGTGGCGCATCACCAATCGCCAGCGTTACATCATCGCGAGCAATAAAGTGTGTGGGATCGGTTGCAACAAACGTATTAGCACAAATCTTCAAAGCATCAGCCATCCGACACTCGCGGGTTTGGGCCGATGATGATGTGGTTAAGAACGTTGTGAGTAGCACCATAAGCCCTACAAGGCCGCTACTCACCAACAACTGACTGCGAAATTGCCATGAACTACGATTAATCATCGCTCCTCCTAATAACCGAAAAACCAAGACCGCTTTGGCTGGACAACGATAGAGAAACACACGCTCTATTTATGGTTTGGAATGATTGGGCCGTTGGAATCATGGAAATTAGGATACGAGAATACTTGGCAAGCCACACCTAGCCTAGGCTAGGAATTGGGGCTATCAAAAGGTAGTTGGGACCCCTAACGAAAGATAGGATTGACACATTACTGGGTCAGATCAAAGCCATGTTTGATGGCATACAGCGCCGCTTGAGTTCGATCGGCCACCGCCAACTTGGTGAGTATGGTGCTCACATAGCCTTTAACTGTGCCCTCGGTCAGATGCAGCGAACGAGCAATTTCTTTATTGCTCAAACCGCCGACAATCCCATCGAGCACACTGCGCTCACGCTCAGTTAGGCTTGGCAACAGCGAAGGCGGAGCGGTTGATTGACGCATCAAGGTGCGCTGGGCTTCGGCATGTAAAAATGGCTGGCCGTTCGCAACTGTGCGAATTGCCAGAAACAACTCGGCCTTGAGCACATTTTTCAGCAGGTAGCCACTAGCACCCGCCTGAATTGCCTTGCTGACCCATTGATCATCACTAAAACTGGTCAGGACGATAATTCGGCTGCTGGGCATGAGACTTTGAAGCGCTTGAGTGGCCTGAATGCCATCGACATTGGGCATCACAAGATCCATCAAAATAACATGTGGCCGCACAACTGCTGCCAATTCGATCGCGTCGGCTCCATTTTGAGCCTCGCCGACAATCAAAAATTCGGTATCTTCGGCTAAGAGGGTACGCAGCCCTTCACGCACAATGGCATGGTCGTCAACAAGCATAATTCGGATAATGTTGGTCATGGCTCGCTCCTAACATGAGGTGCTTCGCGCGGGATGATCGCTTGCACCACCGTTCCTGCGGTTGCTCCGAGAGTCATCGTCAGTGTTCCGCCACAGGCTTCAACCCGTTTACGCATGCTGTAGAGACCTAAGCCTTGGCTCACTGACTGGCTCGATTGATCGAAGCCAATCCCATCGTCCTGAACGCTCAAGATCAACCGATTTCCATGAACGCGAAGGGTTACCGCCACATGACTGGCCTGGGCATGTTTGCTGACATTATTTAGTGCTTCTTGGATAATTCGATAAAGTGCATCTTCACAGACAGCTGACTGTTGCTCGTAACTGGTCGTATCAAAGCTAACCTGAAGCTGCTCGCCAATCACCTCGGTGGCATATTTATGCAATCGTTGCAGTAATTTACTTGGTTGATCGGGGGCTGAAGATGGTGTTGGTTGAGCATAAAGCACAGCCTGCGGATGCTCACGCTCAATCGGATGCAGATCGGTCAATAATGAACGCATTTCGGCCAGCGCTAGTTGGCTCAATTCGATCAAGCGATTAACGCGGCGCTCGCCTTCAGCCGGATCACGCTGCCATGCCGAGGTAACGGTTTGCGAGATCAACGTAATGCTGAAGATCATTTGGGTTACCGAATCATGCAGATCGCGGGCGAGTCGCTGGCGCTCATCCAACACCGCAATCCGTTCGCCGTGGGCATACAGCAGCCGTTGTTGGCGACGATTGTCAATGACGATCGCTAGATGTTCGGCGGTAACTTGATAAGGATGGAGATCGGCCTGTGACCACGCGTGCGGCTTGGCAGCAGTCAACACAACCAAGCCAATCCGCTGGTTGCGCACAATTAGCGGGATAAAGGCCATCGCCAGCCGCTGTTCAGCTTCTTGCATACGCCGCAAGCTAGGCGCAACCCGTGGATCAGTACGCACATCGGCAATTGTTACGGTCTCGCCAGCATCAAGCAAATCGTCTAAGGCATCACGTTCATGGGGCTGGCGATCGTGGTGCGAGGATAAGCCATGTTCTGGCGACCAACGCCCTTTGACCGTGCGAGCCACAAACTGGCCTTGGGCATCAAATTCATACAACACAACCGTGCAGGCATAACGCCGGCGGGCAGCAATATGATTGAGGTAGGCCGCCACCACCTCGGCGACTGTGCGAGCACTACTAATGTTGTGGCTGGTCTCAAACATCAATTTGGTTTCGGCCAAATGGTGCTGAAGCTGATCAAACAGACAAGCATTTTCAATCGCCACGCCCAGCTGATCAGCCACAATCGCCAAATTGGTGGAATCATCAGCCAGCACCTGGCGCTGCGATTCGATGTAGAGAATTCCTTCAAGCTGCTCGCTAATAATGATCGGAATCGCCAAATGCGATAAACCTGGTGCATTATCGATCCAAATCAGCTGACGGAGCTGCACCGCTGCCCCAATAATGCCTTGGTCAGGCGGAAAAAGCGTATCAAGCTCCAACGGAAGCGTAGCTGGGCCAATTCCTGCCCGACAGATCAAGCCATCAGCCTCAGGCCGATTGACCAACAACAAGCGCAGAGTCGAAAACTTAAAGTCCTCGCTAATAATCACGAGGGCATGCTGCAATAATGCTGTGAGGTCAAGATGTTGCGCCATGAGGTGAGCAATTCGGTTGAGCGTGCTTAGACAGGCTCGCCAATCGGTGGAGATCGAATTGATTGCCGCTGGTAGGCTTGCGGAAGCCCGAGCGGGATCTGGTATATCCATTCACCTACATCCTTAAGCTAGTGGAAATGGTGTATTTCATCAACAAACGTTACTCTCTCACCCACGACGGTGGGCGAGGGACGTTTGATTGGTGGTTGCCTCTCGCCTCGCGTGCGGCAGCGGGGGCAAGGGGGTGAGGGCATGAACATCGGCGGCAAATCCCGCTCGATCATTGTTAAAAACCTATCCTTGCAAGGAGGGGGGATGAGGTGAGGAAATCGAATTCCTTGCTCATCCAATCAGTCACAGATCGGCTTCAGTGGCGCTGTGGCATCGTTCGGATCGAGGGCTATACGCAACAATAACATCAAATTATGCCCTTTTAATCATCAGGGCAGGCGATTAAAAGCTTGGAATACGCTTATTTTACAAGATTTATTGGGCCTAATCGACAATCAGAGATGCTGATATCTATATCTGATCATTTATCTCCAACCAAAGGTGTGCCATCCCGCTTGTGCTCACACTTCTTGGCCGAACAGCAATATAATTAGTAGGCAGGCAATTAATCGTTAATTGTCGTTACGCCGCAACCCATCCCCCGAAAGTTCCCTCGCAGAAGCGCCCGCGTCGCCGCAATTTTCTGCTAAGATAGCCCTTGGATAGATTTACGATATTTAGCTTGCAATGGGGAGCGTTGAACTATGACACTCGGTGTGGTTGTGTTGGCTGCTGGTCAAGGGACGCGCATGCGTTCGAGCTTACCGAAAGTTTTACATCCTGTTGCCGGATTGCCATTAGTTGAGCATGTGACCCGTCTGGCCGATGCGGTTGGCGCACAGCAGATTGTATTGGTCGTGAGCGAAGATACTTTAGCCCCAATTAGTGCCGCGTTTGGCCATCGCTATCGCTATGTGGTGCAACATGAGCGGCTTGGCACAGGCCATGCGGTGGCGCAAGCTCGCGCCGAACTCGAAGGCAAAGTCGATGAAGTGCTGGTGTTGTATGGCGCTGATCCATTGATGCGCCATGAATCGCTGCTCGAATTATTGGCAGTGCGCCGCACCACCAACGCCAAAGCCGCGATCGTCAGCTTTCAAGCCAATCCACCAACTGGTTATGGCCGAATTGTGCGCGACGAAACAGGCGCAGTTCAGGCGATTGTTGAAGAACGCAACGCCACCCCCGAACAACGCCGAATTACAGAGGTGAACCAAGGTGTGGCGCTCTACGATGGCGCTTGGCTCTGGAATGCCCTCGATCAGATACAGCCCAATAGCCTAAATGGCGAATATTATTTGACCGATTTGGTCGAGATTGCGCTGCACGAGCATGGCCTTGGCGCAGTAGCTGCTATTCAGTTACGCGACCCCGATGAAGCCTTGGGGGTAAATGATCGAATTCAGTTGGCCCAAGTTGGGGCAATTTTGAATGCGCGAAAAATTCGGGCCTTGATGTTGGCCGGAGTGACCGTGGTTGATCCTGCCACGACCTTTGTTGATCACGATGTGCAGGTTGGTATGGATACGACCTTGCTGCCTGGCACGATCCTCAAAGGCCGCACCACAATTGGGGCAAATTGTATGATCGGCCCCAACAGCTTAATTGAAGATTCGCAGATTGGTGACCATTGCAAAATTAGCTATTCAGTCGTTGAGCAAGCGCAGATGGATCTCGGAGCCAACATCGGGCCATATGGGCATCTGCGCCGCGGTGCACACCTGATGGAGCATGTTCATATGGGCAACTTCGGCGAGGTGAAAAACGCGACCCTTGGCGCTGGCACAAAAATGGGCCATTTTTCCTATGTTGGCGATGCCACAATCGGCGAAAATGTAAATATTGGTGCTGGCACGATTACTTGCAATTTTACTGCTGATGGCAAAAAGCATCGCACCGAAATTGGCGCGAATGCCTTTATTGGCTCCGATTCGTTGTTGCGTGCGCCAGTTAAAATTGGCGCAGGTGCAATTACCGGAGCCGGTTCAGTTGTGACCAAAGATATACCTGATGGCGGCGTGGCCGTGGGTATGCCAGCCCGCGTCATTCGCCACCGCAAGCTTGAGCAGAGTGAGAACGAGTAGGCAACGGATTTTTCATTGACCAATTACTAACTTGGGGGGCATCGAATGGACGGGCGATTGCAGATTTTTACGGGTAATGCCAACATCCCGTTAGCTCGCAGTATCGCATCGCATCTGAATTTGAATTTAGGTCGGGCTATTGTCGGCGTTTTCAAGAATGGCGAAACTCGCGTGCAGCTTGAAGAAAACGTGCGTGGCTCCGATGTATTTATCGTGCAATCCTTAACTACGCCAGTTGATCATCATCTCATGGAGTTGTTGTTGATGATCGATGCCCTACGCCGAGCTTCGGCTCAACGGGTAACAGCGGTGATTCCTTACTATGGCTATGCCAAGCAAGAGAAGAAAACCACTGGGCGCGAGCCAATCTCAGCCAAATTGGTCGCCAATTTGATCGCGACCGCCGGAGCTGATCGAGTGCTGACTATGGATTTGCATGCGCCAGCAATCGAGGGCTTTTTCGATATTCCCGTTGATCACTTGCAAGCTGGGCCACTAATCGCCGACCACTTTCGCAGCCGCAACATGAAAAATGTGGTAGTGGTTTCGCCCGATGCTGGCGGTGTGGGTCGCGCTAATAAATTTCGCGAACGGATTGGTGCAAGTTTGGCGATTATTGCCAAGCAACGCCCAGCGCCCGATGTTTCCGAAGTGGTCGAAATGGTCGGTGATGTTGCTGGCAAGCACGCGGTAATCTTCGACGACATGATTTCAACTGGGGGAACCTTGGCCGAAGCCGCCAAAACCCTCAAAGAACGCGGCGCAATTAGCGTGGTGGCCTGTGCCACTCACGGCATCTTTGCTGGCAATGCGGTCGAATTGCTGGGCGATTCGGTGATGGAAGAAGTGCTGGTTACCGACACGATTCCTTTGCCTGCTGAAGCTAGCGCCGCACGGATTGCCCAAATTTCGGTGGCCTCGTTGTTTGCAGAAGCCATTATTCGGATTCACAAAGATCTTTCCTTGAGCGCATTATTCAGCTAAAATCAACGTACAGATAAACTTAATCAAGCGCTGCTAGCTTTATTTCTAGCAGCGCTTTTTTTGTTTGGCGGAGCAAAACTTGCCCTCCTGATGAGATGCGTTAGAATAGCCCTGACCTTAAAGGAGTTTCGCGCATGGGTTACACCATCCTTAGCATTGCCTCAACCTCGTTTTTTGCAGATTACGGCGCACACGTGCGGATTTGGGAAGAAACTCGCGCCCTGCAAAAATTGGGTCATCGCATTGTTATTGCAACCTATCATAATGGCGATAATATGCCAGGCTTTGAAATTCGCCGCTCATGGGACGTGCCATGGGTTAAGCGCACGATGGTCGGGGCTTCGCATCATAAAATGTATTTGGATGTGGCACTTTCGTGGCGAGCTTTACGGGTTGCCATGGAAATCAAGCCCGATTTAATCCATGCCCATATTCACGAATCGGCTTTGATTGGCAGTGTGCTTTCGCGCATGTTCAAGATTCCGCTGGTGTTCGATTATCAAGGCAGCCTCACTGCCGAAATGCTTGATCATGGCTTTCTTAAACGCGATGGCATGTTTTATAAGCCATTCCACTGGCTCGAAGATAAAATTAATCGCACTGCCGACGCTGTTTTGACCAGCTCCTTCAACGCTGCCAATATGCTCCGCGATGATTGGAAGTTTCCGGCGGAGCGGCTTTACACTGTGCCAGATAGCGTTAACACCGATCGCTTCAAGCCCTTCGATGGCTCGGCAGAGTGGCATGCTGAGCGTGAACGCATTCGTAGCGAGCTAGGAATTCCGGCAGGCCGCAAGATCGTGGCCTATTTAGGCTTGCTGGCAGCCTATCAAGGCACGAATGTCTTGCTTGAAGCCGCCCAAATTATTCGCCAACAACGCGATGATGTGCATTTCTTGATTATGGGCTACCCCGATGTGCGTTCGTATTTGGCCTTGGCTGAATCGCTGGGCGTTGCTGATATTGTGACCATGCCAGGCCGCATTTTATACAAAGATGCCCATGCCTACTTGGCCTTAGGTGATGTGGCGGTTGCTCCCAAAATGTCGGCAACCGAAGGCGCTGGCAAAATCCCCAATTATATGGCAGTTGGCTTGCCTGTGATCACGTTTGATACGCCAGTTAGCCATGAAATTTTGGGCGATGCTGGGGTGTATGCCAAGTTTGGCGATGCTCAATCGCTAGCCGACGAAATTCTAGGTTTGATCGATAACCCTGAGCGACGGCATAATTTGGCGCAAACGGTGCGCACTCGGGCAGTCAACGAACATTCTTGGGAACTCGCCGCCCGCCAGATCGAAGCAATTTATGAGCGGGTGTTGGCCAAACGGGCAGGCAATCCGCTACCCGAATTTCCAACGAGCTTGCAACGCGAACAAGGTTCATAATAATACCCTCACCTCCAATCCCCTACAAGGATAAGTTTTATCGTTCCCTCACCCCCGACCCCTCTCCCACGCCATGCGGGAGAGGGGGGCTAAACTTTCATGATGAGCTGGTTCCCCCTCGCTCGCTCGGCGGGAGAGGGGGCTAGGGGGTGAGGGCATGAACAGCGACGGCGAACCCCACCCAACGCTTGTTAAAAACCTACCCTTGAAAGGCGGGGGCTAGGGGGTGAGGGCAGCTAATTAACTCGTGCCAGAAAATCTAAAGTTATGCGATACAACTCATCAAGCTCTGGTGAAGGTTCGACCGCCCGCAGATAATGCGACATGCCATCGAAAAAATAACTTTCAACCTCAACGCCCAAGCCCCGCCATTGCTCAGCCAAAAATTCTGATTGGCTGGCGGGCACAACTTCATCATTCCGACTGTGCATCAACAAAATTGGCGGCAAATCAGCGCGAGGGTGTAATTGAGCCGAATAGCTGGCATAGCGCTGAATCTCCTCGTCGGGATAACCTAGGGCAATCAGGGCTTGATCAAGCCCAAACGGCGGCATGAATGTTCCGGCCACAAAGCTCTCGCGCATGGCAAACAAATCGCTAATTGGCCCCAACAATACCACCCCCGTAAAACCTACATCGTCTTGCAACAGGCGCAAAACGTGCAGGCTGCTATAACTGCCTGCCATAATCGCAATGTGGCTGCCATCAACTCCCACGAACGAGCCACCCCGCGCCAACGCCAACAAGCGCTTGAGATCGGCAATATCAGTTTCGAGGTCGAGGCTGTAGGCTGGACCAACCGCCAACACGCTATAACCGCGCTCGGCCAAGGGAATGCTCACGCTCTCCCATTCGTTGGCAGGGCCAGGGTAGACCGCCAACATCAACGGCAACGGTTGCGTGGCGGTAATTGGTCGATAGAGCAGGGTCAATTGCTGCTCGCCGTTATCGCTCCAAACTTGCACCTGCTGGCGCAATGCTTGGGTAGGGTAGGGCGTAGTTCGGCTAACTACATTGCTTGGGCCAAGCACGAGTTTTTCGACTGGGGCATAACTTGGGGCAATTGCCGGCAAAAGTTGTGCATGCTGCTCAGTTTGGGCTTGCTGCACATCAACATCGATCAAATCATCGCGATAACTCGGCGCAGTCACCAATAAGCGATATTGGTTAGCTGGCACATTGCCAAGCCGATAACAGCCTTGACGATCGCTGATAGCTCGATGTAATCTGCCGTTGCGTTCGCTGACAGCCACAATTGCCCCAACGATTGGTTGCTGCTGCGCATTGGTAATACACCCAACGATGCTGCGATCAGCGATTGGCTGGCTTGGCATTTGGCTGTCGGTTCGCCATTGGTCGAATTGATAACGCAGCGTATTGCGAATCGGCCAGATCGTCACGTTATCAGTGGTGAGCAGCCAGACCAAACCAATTGCCAAAAGGCCAACCATAATTCCTAGAATGTTGCGCCAAGAACGCTTGAACCATTGCATAACGTGCTCCTTTTGCAATTGAGTATGGCTTAATATTGCTGTTCCAACCAGTTTGGATGCTGGCAATTACTGTACAACATAGCTGTTAAGTGCTGCATATGGCTTGGCAAGCGCCAAAAGTAACGCATAATAGCACTATTCAGCGCACGAAATCTAGCTAGGCCAAGGGAGAAAAGTCGATGGTCGAGGCACATTTATTTGGGTTTGGCGGAGCACTCTGGTTAGCCTTGTTTATTGCCACCCGTACACCCCAACGCTCGCTGCTGTTTTGGGCCAGCATTATCAGTCTATTTGGCTTGATGGGCTTTTTTGGCTCAGGTGTGCTCGGCGGCGAAGGGCTGAATCTTGAGCAACTGGTCAGTTTAGAACGCGGGTTTTGGTGGAGTTCGGTACTGCCAATTACGACTTGGCTGATCGTATGTAGTTTGATTCACCAAACCTTGCAACCAAGTATTGCCACGATCGTCAAGCCCGAACGCTGGGTCGTCGGCGTTATTGGATTAATCCTCATTGGCTTGGGCAGTTCCAGCAATTGGTTGATGAATTATGCCGAGCCAGTGCTGCTTGCTAGTGGTAGTCAAATTATCGGCACAGGCCCAGCCTACCCAATCTATAGTGCCTATGTGATGGGCTGTGTCAGCGTGGCGCTTTGGCATTTGGTGGCAAGTTGGCGCATTGCCGAAACAGGTATGGCGCGGCGCAGTTTAGCTAGTTTGGTGTTGGGGGCTTTAGGGTTCTTAATTGGCACAAGTAGTTTGTTGGCTCGCTTAATCAGCACGGGTACATGGCCACTTTTCTATGGGTATATGCCGATTTTTGCTGGCTTGTTGATTACGGGTTTTGGGTTGGTGCGATTTGGCTTATTGCTCCAAGGCCAGAATGTGCTGCGCGATTTGATTTATAGTTTTTGCGAAATTAGCATCCTCGCCTTGATTTATTTAATTAGTGTGAATATTTTAGATCTGCTGCGGCCTAGCCAATTGGCCTTGCTTTTGGCGTGTGTGATCATCAGCCACACAGGGTTGGATCGTGGGCGACGTTGGCTTGATCGTTTGTTCTTTTCGCGAGCTGAACAAGAGGCTCGTAGCCAATCGCGCGAATTTGCGCTTGCCTTGGCCTCAACTCCTACGCCAACCCCCGCTCCAGTAATTGTTGATGCGAAGCCCGATAAAGCCTGGAACGATGCAGTGCGGCGAGCGATCAGCGGCTTGAAAAATCCAGTTCAATTAGCCCAAAATCCCTTGCTAAGCAGCGCTTTGGTTAGCCATAGCGTGCAGAGTAAAGCGCTAGAGGATAATCGGCTGAATCGCAGTGCAATTGCCCGCGAAATATTATTGCAAGCAATCGAGCAACTGCGGCCTGATGCCAGCCAAGCCTTAGGCAGTGGCGATGCTTGGCGTTGGTATAATGTGCTGTATCTGCCCTATGTGCGCGAAATCAACCGCAAAACTGCGATCGATTGGCTACGGCGCGGCCTCAGTGACCCATTAATTGATGCGAGTGTGTTAAGTTGGCTAGCTGATATTGATGAAGATACCTTTTATAAGTGGCAGCGCCGCGCCTCAGATTTGATCGCGGCTCAATTGTGGGAGCAACAGTTGAAGTTGGTGCAACCAGTTATTGCGTAAACGCAATGAATTAATCAGTATTTTCTCGCCTCACGTGGGGAGCGAGGCGAGAAAATGTGCTAAAAATCGATCTGCTCTTGCTTGTTTTGTTGTGCATCGAGCAGTTGTTGATAGAGCGTCGTATGCAATTGAGCGATGGTTTCCCAGCGAAATGAGCAGGCGATGCGCTGGCCTGCTTGGCTCAATTGTTGGCGTAATTCGGGGTTGGCGGCGATTTGCTCAACTGCCAAAGCCAAATTAATGGCATCATCTGGCTCGACTAATAGCACATCACGTTCATGGCGCAGTGAAGGATCGATTGGCACATGCGGCGGGGTGGTGATTGTGGGCACGCCATGGGCTAGCATCGCCAACAAACTACCCCGACGATACGATGCACCATCGCTAAATGGCAGGGCCGCGCAATCGAGCGCTTGCATGGTACGGGAAACCTCGCTGGCACTCAGGTAGCCCGTCCAATGGATACGCTGATCAAGCCCGAGACGGCTAATTGTGGCGCGTAATTGTTCGGCATAGGTTTCATCTTCGGGCGTGCCTGTGCCGCCGCCGATAATCACGAGGCGGGTAGTTGCTGGCAAATATTGCAACGATTCAACGATGGTGTGCACGCCTTTGGTGCTGTTGAGCAAGCCAAAATAGCCCAATAACAGCGTTTCGGAGTTGGCTCCCAACTGCTGGCGTAGCTGCTGGCGGTCGGCTAATGGCGCAACCTCGATATTCGCGCCAATTGGAATTAAGTGGGCTGGTGGCTCCAATGGCTGGGTCAGGGTATAAATATCGGGATTGCTGCTGGGTGCATCGCCAGCCAAGCGCGATTCATCCTCGGCATTGGTAACCACCACGGCATGAGCATTTTCGATTAGCAAACGGGTAACATAGCGGCGCAACGGCGCAACTTTGGGAGCCAAATAGGGCATACGCAAATCGTGCAGGGTTACCACACTTGGCACCGAGAGCGCCGCAGGTAGCAAATTGACCGCAGGCTTCATTTCGTATGCGCCAGTTTGATATTGAATATGCACAATATCGGCCTCGAATTGCTTGGCAGCGTTGCGCACATCCTGATGCAGCTTACGGCCCCAGCCGCGCACCCTGCGCCAAACCAGCCATGGCTCGCTTTGTTCAGCACCTTCGCCAGCAGTGAGTACACAAACCTGACAGTCGAGCGCGGTTAAGGCTTCGGCTAATTTGGCAGTGTAATCGCCAACGCCCCCAGGTTGGGGCAAATATTCGGCTGTTAGCAACAATATTCGCATCATGTATTCTCGGTGGCTAGCAGCAAGGCCGCAGCCCAACCTTTACTCCTTGGTTAGCAGATTGCTGGGCTAGACCCCGCAGCGCTGATTGCCCAGCTATTTCACTCGTCCCAGTAATTGTTTGGTTAATGCATGCAACTCGGCAATTGGCTCGGCCTCGCCTTGTAAATCGGCTAGGGCGGCTAAGGCTTGCTCGTGATAGAACTTGGCCACGCCCGCAGTATAGCCTTGTGAGCCAGTGCGCTCTAAAATTGTCAGCACAATTTGAATATCGCTGGCCTCAAGCGGCTCTTTTTGATAAATCGCCGCCAGCTTGCCGCCATCCTCAGCATCGGCGTGAGCTAGGGCATGGATAATTGGCAGGCTTTTTTTGCGGCCCCAAATATCGTGAGCATCGGGCTTGCCAGTGACGGCTTCTGCGCCCCAAATGCCGAGCATATCATCTTCAATTTGGAAGGCCAAGCCCAAGGCTTCACCCCAATTATACAGGGCGGCGGCTTGTTCGCGGTTGGCATTGCCCAAAATTGCCCCCAAACCAGCAGCAGCGGCAATTAATGCTGCCGTTTTGCGGCTGATCATCGCCAAATAATCGCCTTCGCTGATGTCGAGGCGCTGCTCAAACGACATATCGAGATACTGGCCTTCGCATAAACGAATAATGGTTTGATTAAAGCGCCGTGCAATTTCGACCACGACCGATGATTCGACCCCAACTTCTGCCAAACGAAATAATGAAAGCTGGGCAAGCGTAAACATACCATCGCCAACATTGATCGCTTGTGGAACTTCCCACAATTTCCACACGGTTTCGCGGCCACGGCGAGTTGGGCTGTGATCTTCAATATCATCGTGGATAAGCGAAAAATCATGGAGCAGCTGAATTGCGGCGGCTAAAGGCTCAGCCTGTTGGGGATCGCCGCCAACCGCAGCGCAGGCGAGCAAACAAAAGCGCGGACGCAGTAACTTGCCACTATCGGCTTGGGTTGGCTCAAGCTGAGCATTACGCCAGCCCAAATGATATTCCTGCATTTCATAAAACATGGTTACACGAGCATCGGCAGGTGGGAAGGCACTCTGCATTGCTTGGCGAATCGATTCGTCAGAAATGTGTTTCATAGTAACCTCGTACTACGTAATGTCTTTGTAATCTTCGGCTCTAGTACCATTTCTTGCAAGGGCGTACACTCAAGACAGCTAAGAACAACCCGTTGCACCAGATCTCAATCAAAGTAAGGAGCCGATAATGAGTTTGAAAATGCGCTTTCGTTTCAGCCCAACCCAAGATGGTTTAGTAAAAGTCCTTGGCCCGTTGGAAACCGAAATTATGGAATTGTTATGGAAAGAAAATCAAGGCACGGTTAAGCAAATTCATCGTTCGTTGCAACATCGCCGCGATATTGCCTACACGACTGTGATGACCACAATGAGCCGTTTGGCTGAAAAAGGTATTTTGCACCGCACCCGCGATGGGTTGGCCTATGTTTATAGCCCTGAACTAAGCCAAGATGAATTTGTGCAAATGGTTGTGCAACAAGTGCTCGATGGCTTGCTCGATGATTATCCCGATTTGACTCTGAACTATGTGGTTGATTATTTGGCTCGTAACGATCCAACCCAACTCAAGCAACTCAGCCGCGATGCCCAAAATCGCTATGCCCGCGTCTAAGTTCTCTCACCCCAACCCCTCTCCCACT